>JBAVGD010000289.1:0-6698 GCA_049684635.1 Solirubrobacterales bacterium
GCATAGAGCTCATCGAGCGTCTGGTCATCGGTTTGAATCACGACGAAGCTCGGGCTTTCTTCTCCGGCCGTCGAGGCGGCCGCACCCGGCGTCCCCGCCGCCGCCGCGGGGGCCTTGCCGCCGGCTACGACCAGCGCACACAGCATCGCCAGCAGCCCCGCCGCGATCAGCAGGCGCGCTCCGGATTGCGGGCGGATTTGGCTAACTGGATGCATCAGGGCTCGCCGAACGACCTAAAGGTCGAAACCAGTGGTTCCCGGGAAGTTTCGAAAAGCTAGATGACGCTTAAGACGCGCCGAGCTTTTTGGCCGCCTCGCGCAGGTTCTTGACCGTGGCGCTTGGGGCTTTGCGGCCTTCGAGCTTCTCGTTGTGGCGGTTGACCCAGATCACCGGCACGTTCATCTTCAATACGGGGGCGACGTCGGTGGTGTAGTTGGCGCCGATGTGCAGCCAGCCTTTCTTGCCGCCGATCCGCCGCGCGCACTCTTTGAAGTGGACGGGGTCCGGCTTGTAGCTGCGCACCTGCTGCGCGGTGACCACGAGGTCGAGTTCGGTGCGAAGGTGGCGGCGAGAGATGCCGAGCAGTTTGTCGTCGATGTTGGAGATGATCCCGATCTGGTAGCGCTTGGCGAGCCGGTCCATGGCCGCGTTGGCCTCGCGGAAGGGGAGCCAGTACGCGACGCTGGTGGGCAGGAACTGCGCCCGCGAGGGCTCGATCTCCCAGCCGATCTCCCTTGCGACCTTGACGATCGTGCGGCGCAGCACCTCCGCGTACAGTTCATAGGACCCGGCCATGATTTCCGCCTGGACTTCCATGAAGCGGGCGAGAAACGGCTCAGCTTCGAAACTGAAGCCGTCCTTCTCAGCCTCCTTCTTGCAGGCGTCGATGATCCCCTTCTCCCAGTCGATCAGGGTGCCGTAGCAGTCAGTGGTGACCCACTCGATGCTTTTGAGACTAGGAAGAGGCATGGGCGGCGGCGCATTATGCCAGCCACCCTTCAAGCGGGCTTCGCGGCCCGGTTTGTCGCGGGGCGGCCTCGATCGCCGCCGCCGGAAAACCGGGAGCTGCGGGCGCCGATTTCACCGGAAGGGCACCCTAACTCGATCTCAGATAGGCTGCCGTATCGCGCCACTGGGGCGCGTCGAATGGACCTCCTCGAGTATCAGGGCAAGCAGCTTTTCGCCAAGCACGGCATCCCCGTGCCCGGTGGCGAAGTCGCCTCCACGGTTGAGGAGGCTGTCGCTGCGGCGGAGAAGATCGGCTTCCCATGCGCGATCAAGGCCCAGGTGCTGATCGGCGGTCGCGGTAAGGCAGGGGGGATCAAGATCGCCTCCGATCGCGCCGAGGCCGAGCAGCACGCCGACGCGATCCTCGGCATGGACATTCGCGGACCCCACGGTGAGGGCCCGTTCAAGGTTCACCAGGTCTGGGTCGAGGGTGGCTCCGACATCGCGTCGGAGTACTACGCGTCGGTGATCCTCGATCGGTCGGAGAAGAAGCTCCTGGCGATGGTGTCGGCCAAGGGTGGAATGGATATCGAGGCGGTCGCCGCCGAGGATCCCAACGCCCTCGTAAAGCGCCACATCGACCCCACGCGTCCCTTCGACGCTGACACCGCGCGTCCGATCGCCGACGCGGCGGGGCTCGACGAGGACGTTTGCGACGACGTGGCGACGGTGCTCGCGGACCTGGCTCATGTCGCCATGAGCGAGGACGCGACGCTGATCGAGGTGAATCCGCTGATCGTCACCGGCGAACGCGACGTCGTCGCGCTCGACGCGAAGGTGACGATCGACAACAACTCCCTCTACCGCCACGAGGACCTGGCCGCGATCGACGCCGAGGCGGTCGAGGACCCGCAGGAGGCAATGGCGCGGGAGAAGGGCCTCACCTACGTGAAGCTCGACGGCGACGTCGGGATCCTCGGCAACGGTGCTGGGCTCTGCATGTCGACCCTGGATGTGGTCGCGCAGGCGGGAGGCGCTCCGGCGAACTTTCTCGATGCCGGCGGGGGCTCCAAAGCAGAGGCCATCGTGGACGCGCTTGAGGTGATCACTTCCGACTCAAAGGTGAACGCCATCCTCTTCAACATCTTCGGCGGGATCACGCGCTGCGACGAGATCGCCAAGGGCATCGTCGAGGCCTCGGCGCAGCTAAGCCTGGACGTGCCGCTCGTCGTCCGGCTCGACGGCACGAACTCCGAGGAGGGCCTGCAGATCCTCGCCGACGCGAACCTGCCCAACCTCCATCAGGAGAAGACGATGCTCGGCGCCGCCAAGCGGGTAGTCGAGCTGGCGAAGGAGGCGGCCGCCGCATGAGCATCATCGTCGACGAGACCACGAAGCTGGTCGTTTCCGGGCTCACCGGCCGCGAGGGCTCCTTCCACGGATTGCGCAACCGCGACTACGGCACCGACCTCGTCGCCGGCGTCACGCCGGGCAAGGCCGGCCAGGACGTCGACGGCGTTCCGGTCTTCGACAAGATCGCCGATGCCGTCCAGGAGGCCGGCGCGAACACCTCGATGATCTTCGTTCCAGCCCGCTTCGCCGCGGCGGCGATCGACGAGGCGATCGACTCCGGCGTCCACACGGTGATCGCGATCACCGAGGGGATCCCGGTCCTCGACATGCTGAAGTGCTACTGGAAGGCGAAGGAGGCCGGGATTCGCCTGATCGGTCCCAACTGCCCCGGTGTCCTTTCGCCAGGCAAGGCCAACGTCGGGATCATCCCCGCCCAGTTCTTCGATCAGGGCAAGATCGGCGTCGTCTCCAAGTCGGGAACGCTCACCTACCAGATCGGCAACGAGCTGAAGCAGGCGGGCGAGGGCAACTCCTCGATCGTCGGCATCGGCGGTGACCCAATCGTCGGATCGGACTTCATCGACATCCTCACGCTTTACGAGGCAGACCCGGAGACCGAGCTGATCGTGATGGTCGGTGAGATCGGCGGTGACGCCGAGGAGCGGGCGGCCGAGTTCATCGAGGCCGAGGTCACCAAGCCGGTGGTCGCCTACATCGCCGGCTTCACCGCTCCGCCGGGCAAGCAGATGGGCCACGCCGGGGCGATCATCTCCGGTTCCTCGGGCACCGCGCAGGCGAAGAAGGAGGCCCTCGAGGCGAAGGGCGTCCGGGTCGGCGAAAGCCCGACCGAGACGGCGCAGATCGCCGTCGAGGCGCTGCGGAGCCTGGCCAAGAGCTCCGCGTAATTCCTTCAGCCTGGGGTGGGTCCGGGCAGGGATTTCGCTTAGGACCTATCCCGATAGGGGAATCGCACCCCTGGCTACGGCCCAGGATCGGCGCGGATTCGGCCCCGTCGCGAATCCCACATGGCGCTGCCATGCGGAATCCCCGCCGTGACCGCCCCGCTTGGTCCTGAACCGTCCCAGGGGTACGCCCCCTAACGGGATAGGTCCTTAACTTTTTCGGTGGACCGCCTGGGCTGACCGCCCACCGCCCGCCGAAAAAGTACAAGACGCTTCATCCCCACCCGGACCCACCAGTGCAACTCTCGCGAAGCTCGTGTGTCTGCGAAGGTAAGCCCTAAGCGACGAAGGGAGAGTTCGGTGTCGTCCAGACGGTTCGGTGCGAAGCGCGGCTGCTTGGCTGTCGCCTTGACTCTGGCGCTGCTGTCCGTGCCGGGTGTGCCGGTCGCGGGTGCTCGCAACGCTTACGTCACGAACTCCGGAGACGGCACCGTCTCGGTGTTCGACGCAGCCACCAACGCGCCGCTGACGACAATCCCCGTCGGGGGCGAACCGGTCAGCCTTGCGATCACGCCCGATGGGACTCGAGCCTATGTCGCCGATGCCGCCAAAGGTACGGTCACCGTCATCAGCACCGCGACCAACGCCGTGCTCGGTGCTCCGATCCCGGTGGGCCTCAAACCCGACGGCGTCGCGATCACCCCCGACGGCGGCCGGGTCTACGTCGCCAACGCCGGCAACGACACCGTCACGGTGATCAGCACGGCAACCAACGGCATCATCGGCGCCCCGGTTTCCGTTGGCAAAGAACCCGATGGGATTGCGATCTCTCCCGACGGTCACTTGGCCCTGATCGCTCAGCGGGGTGGCAATGTCTCGATCATCGATACGAGCAGCAATGCCGTGGTCGGCTCTGTGCTCGATGCGCTGGGGCCGGCGCAGATCGCGATCGGGCCGCGAGGGGGCCGAGCGTTCGTCACCAACCGGGATTCCAACTCGGTGACCGCCTTCAACCCGGTGAACGGCAGCGTGATCGGTGGCCCGATCACGGTCGGGAAAGAACCAGATGGCATCGCGATCGGGCCCAACGGCCTATATGCCTATGCGGCCAGCCCAGCCGACGGCACGCTGACGCCGATCGACACCTCACTCAACGCACCCCTGAGTGCGCCAATCGCGTTTCCCGGCGCCACCGGTGTGGCGATCCAGCCCAGCGGGCTTCAGGGCTACGTGACAAATCGGACCGGCGGTTCGGTCTCAGTGCTCGACACGACCCGCAACGCCGCGGCGGGAACGATCACGGCCGGAGCCGCACCGACCGATGTCGCCGTCGTCCCCGATCAGGGCCCGCACGCTTCGTTCTGGGTGTCGCCGGCAAAGCGGCGCGCCAAGACGAAACTCACTTTTCATGCCAGTGGCTCATTCGATCCCGACGGGACCATCGCCAGCTACGCCTGGACTTTCGGGGATGGAGGACACGTTCAGAGTTCGGCCACGACCCTGACACACCGGTACAGGAAGCCCGGCACCTACCAGGTCAGCCTCGTGACGACTGACAACGAGGGTTGCTCCACGCAGGTGATCTACACCGGTCAAACCGCGTCCTGCAACGGGTCGGCAGCGGCTGCGGTGACCCTTCCGATCACGGTCATCGATGCCACCGGGCCCATGCTGCAGCTCGCCGGTGGCAAGCGCCAGCGCCTTCAGGGGCGGATGAAGCTCTTAGCGCGCTGCCCGCGGGAGCCATGCTCAGTGGTGGCCCGCGGCCTCGTGGTTGCCTCGATCGAAGCGCGCGGTTCTCTCCGGAAGCACCGGTATCGACTCGGCAGCGCGTCTGCGTCACTCCGGGCTGGCACCTGGGGACGGCTGGGGCTGCCGGTTCCCAAACGCGCCCGCTTGGCCCTGCTGCGGATCCTGAAACGCGGCGGCCAGGCGACGGCCACGCTGACCGCGGTGGCGAGCGACACAACCGGCAACCAGACCCTTCGCGAACGCACGGTCAGGCTCATCCTGCCCCGTCCGCGCCACCGTTGAAGCTGCCTCGCGACCCGGCAACGCTGAGGCGTTGCTAGGCTCGCCCGACGATGGCAGCCGACACGATTTCGTTTGCTCGGGGCGCGCCCAGCGCTGACATCCTGCCGCACGAGGCGGTGGCGGATGCCGCCGGCCGGGCCCTCGCCGAGGACTGGGAGAAGGCCCTCTCCTACGGGACCGGGGTTGGTCATCCGCAGCTCTGCCAGTGGATTGCCGAGCGGCACGGGGGACTGGACGCCGCACAGGTAATGGTCACCAACGGTTCGCTGGAGGCCGGCGCGATGCTGTTCGAGCATCTGCTCCAGCCCGGGGACCGCGTTGCGGTTGAGCAGCCCACGTATGACCGGACGCTGCTGATGCTGCAACGGCTCGGCGTCGAGCTGGTTCCGGTGCCGCTGGAGGCCGACGGCCTCGATGTCGGGGCGCTGGAAGCTGAGCTGGATGAGGGCTCCCTGACCCTCGCGCACATCATTCCCAACTTCCACAACCCGGCAGGCTGCACGCTTTCGGCTGAGAAGCGAGTTCGGTTGGTGGAGCTCGCCGCGGAGCGCGGTTTCTGGATCTTCGAGGACGACCCCTACCGGGAGCTGCCCTTCGAAGGCCAGGCGCTGGAGACGATGCTCGCGATCGACAGGGCCGAACGGGTGATCCACGCGTCGTCGTTCTCGAAGACGGTCAGTCCGGGCGTCCGGGTCGGCTACCTTGCCGGGCCGGCGGCGGAGATCGCCAAGCTCGCCAAGCGGGCCAACGAGACCTACATCTCTCCGAACATGCTGGCCGAGTCGATCGTCTTCGAGCTGTGCCGCTCGGGCGGGCTCGACCGCAACATCGAGTTCGTCAAGGGCGCCCTGCACGAGCGCCGCGATGCCCTCGTTGACGCGTTGCGCGACCAGATCCCGGAGGCCGAGTTCGTGGTTCCGGGGGGCGGCTACTTCCTCTGGATGGAACTGCCCGCCGGCATCGACGCGACGGCGCTGCTCACCGAGGCGAAGGGCGAGGGCGTCGCCTTCGTGGCGGGTCCTGACTTCATGATCGACGGGGGACAGAACTGCCTCCGGCTTTCCTTTGCGAGCGTCCCCCCAGAGCGGATCGCCGAGGGCATCGCCCGCCTCAGTCGCGCCTTGCAGAGCCTCCGCGCCGGCTCGCCTGCCTAAGAACCCGCTCTCACGGAACCCTTGCCGGTACGGCTGTGCGGGAGGTATTCCCGGCCCCGCGTTTAGACACTCCTTATGGCTGCCGCTACCATTTCGCCTTCGGTTACTCCAGAGGAGGGATGTTTCAGCTTGCTCATGCGCAGATTTCACATTCAGGTGGGACTCGGATCGATCGCCGCAATCGCCGCGCTGGTGTTAGCGACGGCAGGTGCAGCAATTGCCGCACCGCAGGCGAAGCCGCAGCGCCCGGTCTGCCCGGGTCCAGCCGCGGCCGGCTCCGCCCTCTGCAATGCACATGTAGTCACCG
>JBAVGD010000290.1:0-4154 GCA_049684635.1 Solirubrobacterales bacterium
CTAATCGCCTGACCGGCACCCCTGCCGCGGTCCTCGAGAACGGTCAGCGGAGGCCGTCTGCGAACCGGTCTCGAAACCCGACCGTAGACACGCTCGGCGCTCCTCGCGTAACGTAGGCGCCAATCCCTCGAGAGGAGTGATCATGCCCACCTACGTGATGCTCACGAACCTGACAGCAGACGGCGTCCGCACCCTGAAGAACAACCCGGGACGGGTCGCCGAGGTAAACAAGGAGGTCGAACAGATCGGCGCCAAGGTGCTCAGCCAGTACGCGACCCTCGGTCAGTACGACTTCGTGACCGTCGTCGAGGCCCCCGACGAGAAGACCATGGCCAAGGTCTCTGTCGAGCTGGGCTCACGCGGGACGATGACGAGCCAGACGCTCAGCGCCATCCCGTCCGACCAGCTCGCCGACACGTTGTAGGAACCACCCGAAGCAAGTCGCTTGAAAAGGCACAGTAGGAAAGCCGCTTGAAGGTACTCGTCGTAGGTGCGGGCGGACGGGAGCACGCGATCGTGCGCGCGCTTGCGCGCTCGGCCCATGCTCCCGAACTGCTCTGCGCTCCCGGCAACGCCGGGATCGCCGGCGATGCCGAGTGCCTGCCTGATTTGCCGGCAAACGAACCGGCGCGGATCGCCATCGAGGCTCAGCGGCGAGCGGTTGACCTTGTTGTGATCGGCCCGGAGGAACCGCTCGTCGTCGGTCTTGTCGACATGCTCAGGCTCGCGGGCGTTCCGGTCTTTGGCCCCGGTTCTGCGGCGGCCATGCTCGAGGGCTCGAAGGCCTTCGCGAAGGAGCTGATGGAGGAAGCGGGGGTCCCCACCGCTTCCCATGTCTTGTTGCACAGCCGAGAGGAGGCGCTTGATCGCCTTCCCCGTGCTTCGTACCCGGCGGTTCTCAAGGCCGACGGCCTGGCCGCCGGCAAGGGAGTGATCGTCTGTGCCGACGAAAGCGAGGCACGGGCCGCCGTCGAGGCCTTCTTCACCGAGCAGCGCTTCGGTGATACCACCGTGGTTCTGGAGGAGTTTCTGGAGGGCGAGGAGCTCTCGCTGCTGGCCCTCTGCGATGGAGAGAACGTCGTGCCACTGGCTCCGGCTCAGGACTACAAGCGCATCTTCGACGGAGACGAGGGACCCAACACCGGCGGGATGGGCAGCTACTCGCCGGTGCCGGGCTTTGGCCCGGCTGAGGTCGAGAAGATCGTCGACACCGTGCATCGGCCGGTCGTCGCCGCGATGGCCAGGCGCGATGCCCTGGTCCAGGGTGTTCTCTACGCGGGCTTGATGGTCGGGCCGGACGGCCCGAAGGTGCTCGAGTTCAACGTCCGTTTCGGCGATCCGGAGACGCAGGCCATCCTGCCTCGCCTTAGGTCCGATCTCGTCGACCTCTGCCTCGCGGCACAGGAGCCGGGCGGGCTGGCGGGAGTCACGGCCGAGTTCGACGACGATTGGGCGGTGACCCTGGTTCTCGCCTCAGCCGGCTATCCGGAGTCCTCGTCGAAGGGAGACGTCATTCGAGGGCTCGACGAGGCCGCACGGCTCGCGGAGGTCACGCATGCCGGGACCGCGGAACGCGATGGCGAGATCGTCACCGCGGGGGGGCGGGTGCTCAACGTCACCGGGCTGGGTGGAACGCCGGCTGAAGCGCGCGATCGGGCATACGATGCGGCCAGCCGGATCTCCTTCGACGGAATGCAGATGCGGTCCGACATCGCGGCTCGCGCGGTGGAGCGCGTGCCCGGGTAAACAGAGAGGAAGAGATGAGCGAGATCTCAGAGGAACCGCAGCCGACAGCGACCACGATGCCGGCGGTCGAGGAGGCCTTTGAGGAGATCAGCGTCGATGAGCCCCTGGTCGGAATCATCATGGGCTCGAAGAACGACAAGTCCAAGATGCAGCCGGCGGGGACCGTTCTTCAGGACGCCGGTATCCGCTTCGAGGTGCGGGTGATGAGCGCCCATCGCGATCCGGAGCTCGTCCGCGAGTACTGCACGAACGCGCGCATGCGCGGGCTCAAAGTGATCATCGCCGGAGCGGGGATGTCGGCGGCGCTGCCCGGGGTCGCCGCCGCTCACACCGACCTGCCGGTGATCGGCGTGCCAATCCTCGGCAAGAGTCTCGGCGGCCTCGACGCCCTGCTCTCGGCGGTTCAGATGCCGCCCGGCGTGCCGGTCGCCTGCGTCGCCGTCGACGGGGCAAAAAACGCCGGCCTGCTGGCGATCAGGATCATCAACTGCTGATGATCGCTCGATACACGCGGCCGGAGATCGGAGAGGTCTGGTCGCAGCAGAGGAAGCTCGAGTGCTGGCTGGAGGTGGAGCTCGCCGCGACCGAGGCCTGGGCGGAGGAGGGTTTGGTGCCGAGGGAGGCAGCCGAGGCCTGCCGCGCCGGTGCGTCGTTCAGCGTCGACGCGGTCGAGGCGCGCGAGCGGGTCACCGACCATGACGTCGCCGCCTTCGTCGATGTCGTGGCGGAATCGGTGGGTGAACACGGTCGCTGGATCCACTACGGACTGACCTCCTCCGACGTGCTCGACACGGCGCTGGCGCTGCAGCTCCGCGACGCGGGGAGGATCGTCCTGGCCGGAGCTCGCGCCTACCGGGACGCGCTGATCGAGCGGGCGCTCGAGCACCGCGACACCGTTTGCGTCGGCCGCACCCACGGTGTGCACGCCGAGCCGACGACGTTCGGCCTGCGGCTCGCCGGCTTCGCCTTCGAGGCGGATCGCAACCTGGCGCGGCTCACCGACGCCTTCGATCAACTGGCCTTTGGCAAGCTGTCGGGTGCCGTCGGCACATACGCCTCCGTCCCCCCCGCTGTGGAGGCCCGGGTGATGGAGCGCCTCGGCCTGCGACGCGAGGATGTCGCCACGCAGGTGATCCCGCGCGACCGCCACGCGGTGCTGACCTCGCGAATCGCGATCGCCGGCGCCGGGCTGGAGCGTTTCGCGACCGAGGTGCGCAATCTGCAGCGCACCGAGGTGCGCGAGGTCGAGGAGCCGTTCAGCTCGGGACAGAAGGGCTCCTCGGCGATGCCCCACAAGCGCAACCCGATCCGCACCGAGCGGATCACCGGCCTCGCCCGCGTCCTGCGCGGTTACGCGCAGACCGGCCTCGAGAACGTCGCCCTCTGGCATGAGCGCGACATCTCCCACTCAGGTGCCGAGCGCGTGATCCTCCCGGACTCGACGATCACCCTCGACTACATGCAGGCCCTGGCGGCAGATGTTGCCACCGGAATGACGGTGAACGAGGACCGGATGCGCGAGAACCTCGAGCTGACCCATGGCGCCCTGTTCAGCCAGCGTGCCCTAACCGCCCTTGTCGAGTCCGGTATGACACGCGATGACGCCTACCGGATCGTCCAGGAGAACGCGCAGCGCGCCTGGGACACCGGCACCGATTTCCGCGGCCTCCTCGCCGACGCCGCCCCCAACCTCGATCTCGATGCGGTCTTCGACTACAACGCCTACCTGCGGCACATTCCGGAGATCTTCACGCGGCTCGAAGCGCTGCGGTCGTAGCGCCGTGGCTCTTGCCGCTGCGCCTTGTCCCCGGTAAGACTGTCAACACCCCCCGCCTACCCCGGGCGGCAGCGGAAACAGTACGGTTACCGAGATGGTTCTCTACACCTGCGGGCAGAAGAAGCGGGGACCGGCCCTTGCCCATCCGTGCGCAAAGGCCGGCAAGGCGCTCGACGAGGCGGGATACGAGTACGAGCTCAAGGTCGTGGGTGGCTACCGACTGATGCCGTGGACGTGGCTGAATCGTGGCGCCGACCGGGCTGAGGTGAAGGAGCTGAGCGGTACCAACGAGGTGCCGATTCTGATCCTCGACGACGGCAAGGTCGTCTCGGGATCAGGCACGATCGCCCGCTGGGCAGGGGAACACCCCGCGGCGTAAAGCCCATCCCGGTAGGGATGGAACGTCTTGTACTTTTTCTGCGGCGAGGCCGGCAGACAGTTGACAACTGTCTTCAGAAAAAGTTAAGTGGAATCCCTACCGGGATGGGCTTTACGCAGTGGCCAGCTCGCGCGCCGCGTGGCGGCCGGTCAGGACCACCGGTGTGCCCGTCCGTGGGGAGAAGGTGATGTTGCGACGGCCGACTCGCTCCGGAGCCGGGTTGGTCTTCTGAAGCTCGCAGCGGGTCAGCAC
>JBAVGD010000291.1:0-5472 GCA_049684635.1 Solirubrobacterales bacterium
CGGCGAAAGGTGAACATCAGCGCCACCACGCTGACGGTTCCCGTCCCGACGGCGCCCCACGCGGCGCCGGTGATCCCAAACGCCGATCCGAGCGTGACTGTGAGCACGAGGTAGACAACGGCATTCAAAGTGCCAAGCAAGAACAGCGTGGCACCGCGCTGCTCGGCCTTCAAGAAGAGCATCAAGCCGAACGCCGGGGCGGCCAGAACCTGTGCCAGGCCGATGGGGATCATGATTGCGCGAAAGTCGGCAAAGCTTTGTCCGAAGAAAAAGACGAGGACATCGGGAATGGCATAGACCACAATTACGTAGACGCAAGTCACGGCGGTGATTAGGCCTGCAAGTTGCGCGGCCACCCGAAGCGCACGCTTGCGTGAGTCGACGATTAGACGCGACACAAGCGGGAGGCCGGGCAGTGCGAGCGCCGGGCCAAGAAGGGTCAACGGCGCGAACACCGACTGGACGGCACGAAAACCACCATAGTCGCTGGAGCCCAGGATCCCAGCCAGCAAGAGTACAGTCGTGAATGAGACGACGTTGTAGATAAGCGCTTGGACGCCGAGCCAACGCGCAAGGCGCCGGGCTTCCAACTTCCACCAGGAGACCGCGTGGCTGAGATGGATGGGTCGCCACGCCACTTGGTAGAGCGCTACAACAGCCCCCGAAACGGCGCCCACTCCCCAGCATGCGACCACAGCCCAATCGGTTCCCGAAGCGAACGCAAGCGGTGCGGCCGCCGCCATCATCAGGAGCCACGTGGCATCGCTGAAGACCGCCCTCCTTCCAGTCTGATCCCGAAAGACGACCGAGCGCCCCACGTCCTGTACGAGCGCCGGAGCAAGCCAGGGCGCGAAAAGAAGTAAGCCTCGGCCGATTCGCGCTGGCAGCAAGATCCCGACCCCCATAAGCAGTCCAGCCGCTACGATCGAAGTCACCAACGCGAGCGTCAACGCGGCGCGCGCGCTCCAGGTCTTTTCGGCAGTGTCACGCTGGGATGAGGTTGCCACGAGCGGATCGGTCACAAGCCCTCTCAAAAGGCCGAGCATCATTAGGTACGCCGCGAAGCCGATGAGCAGAGTCCCAAGTCCGCTCGGACCCAATAGGTGGCCGGCCATCACCACAAGGCCGAAATTCGTCGCCGACGAGCATGTCTGGGCTACGAGGCCGAAGCTGAAGGATGGCCCACTGCGCACGAACTCGGCTGCAACACGCAGCAGAGCGGCGACGCGCGAACCGAGCTCTTGTACACCCCGCCTACTCGACATTCTGAGCCGTCGCGTTACCCGGTTGCGGCGTCGACGAGCCACAACAAACGGACTCGCCCAAGGTTGATGTGGCCGTCTTGCGTCCCTGCTGGAGAATCATCTGGACCTCGCGGCTCAAGTCCGTCACGAACGCACCGCGTGCCTCCGAAGGGTCCGCACATCAGAGAGAGTGGATCGGCCTGCAAAGCCAAGCGGCGAGCATCACAAGTGAGTCTACGCGGGGTGGGCGGACGCAAGCCTAGCCCGTGTGTAGGCGCCGCAGAATACGGCCCACTTGCGCCGGTCTATTGCGGGTTCACCTCAGTGCCGGGCCGGAACCAACCGGCCGACTCTGAACCTGGCTCGGTCGTTCGATCGGGACCGGAGAAGGGTGGTTGCTTGAGTGGAGCAGTGGGCGAAGATCGGGCGGATCGCAAGCGCCGAGGGGCTCTCCCGGAGGAGGATTGGTGAGCCGTCCCGACTTTCACGGACCTCGAAAGGAGGTCTTTCCGTCCTCCGGTGAGGAGAACCCCCGCGAATGCCAGCCCCGAAGAGGTACTCCGACGAACTCCGCGAGCGATCCGTTCGTCTCGTCTTTGAGTCCGGCCGCCCGATCGCGCACGTCGCGCATGATCGTGGCACTCACCACGGGGGCCTGCGCAACCGGTCAATCAGATCTGCTCTAGGATGCGCAGGCCGCATCTGATTTGGGGGGTGCTCACGCTCCCAACGCTGCCTTTGTCAAGTCCAAGCTTATGACTTGGGAAGGGAGTTTAGGCGCGCTGTGCAGACGGGGAAGGGTGTCGTCAACTAGGTTGGCCGAGATCGTGACGTTAGATAAGTCCATCGACAACCTGGGGGTGACCGCAAGCGCGCAGAGTCCGCGAGCGCGCTTCATCCGAGAGGTCGTCGCCGCGTTCGAGCGGGCGAATGTCGAGTTCGTGTTGCTTCACGGCCACGACCCCGAGGCACCCGACTCCGACCTCGACATCGTGGTGACGCGCCGAAGCCTTGGAGCGGTCGACGCCCTCGTGCGGGCCGGCACCTTCGGGCGCATGCTCCAGCGCTTCCAATACGGCGTCCCCTGGTACTACACGTATGTGGTCGAGCGGCGAGAGGCGAAGTTGCGGTACCGCGAGCTCGACGTCGGGTGCGACCCCTGGGGGATAGGACGCTACGGGCCCGCTCTGCCGATCGCGCTTGACTTTGTAAAGCGCAACCCAGACGCGCGCGCGTTAGACGCCGGCGCTGAGACCGCCTATCTCGCGATCAAGCGGTCGCAGAAGGGCATTCGGGACGAGCGTGATCGCGCGCGCTTGACAGCGGCTGCGCACGACCATTGGCAAGCGGCGGGGGCGCTGCTGGACCCGCCGCTCGGATCCCGCGCGGGCCTTGCGGTCCGCTCGCTGGGTGCCAGGGGGCAGGATCCCGAGCAAGCACTGACGTCGCTCGCTGCCGATATCCGGCGGTATCGCAGAACACCAACGCGCCTCTTCCTCCGAGCGTCCTTCCAGGTTGTGCGCGCACTGCGGCGGGTTTGGCAGCCGACCGGACTCGTCGTCCTCCTCGTGGGGCCCGACGGAGTTGGAAAGTCGACGCTAGCGAGCGCGCTGGCGCATAGTGCGCCGGGAAAGTTCAGACGGGTTGACCGGCGGCACCTCGGTCCCGGCTTGCTCCCTCCGCCGGCGAAGGTGCTCGGCCGTCGCCCCTCCGACGGCACCGCTCCCCACGCTAAGCCGGCGTCCGGAATGATCGGCGCAACCGCTCGCCTCGCCTACCTCTGGGCCGACGCTCTGCTCGGCTGGCTGCCACGGATGGCGGTGCCGCGGGCTCGCTCCTCGCTTGTGATCCTGGAGCGAGGCTGGTTTGACCTCGCGGTCGATCCCCGTCGGTACCGCCTTTCGCCACGTCCGCGGGCGGTGAGCGCGCTTGGACACTTTCTTCCGCGACCCGACCTCGTCCTGCTGCTGGACGCTGGAGCCGACCTGGTGAAGGCGCGGAAGGACGAGCTTGAAGTCGGCGAGGTCGAGCGCCAGCTGCGCGCGTGGCGGGTTCTCCTGCCTCGAGCCGGCCGTCATGTGCACCGCCTCGACGCGACGGGTTCCCCCGAGGAGCTACTCGAGCAGGCGCGGGAGCTGATCCACCGAGAGCTCGAGAGCAGGCATCCCGACGTCGCGTCCGCGACGCTTCCCCTCGGGATCGCTGGGTCAATAGCTCGCGGAGGGCATCGCATGGGGCTCGTCGAGGTCGGCGACCGCCCCCGCTGGTTGATCCCGAGCCGGTTTGGCGGGCGCGGACCGCTGCGCGCCCGGCTGTACCGTCCGGCGCGCGCGAAACAGGTTCCAGTCGCACTTGCGCTCGAGGCCCTGGCGTCGGTCGGCCGCCTCGGAACGAAGCTGCCGATCGACCTCGAGCGCGGGTTGCTACCGGCTCTCCGCGTCGCACTCGGCCGCCAGGACCTGCGGCTCGGGGCCGTCGCCCTATCCCGCGACCGCGTGCAGCGGGTGCTCGTGACGCTCTTCGCCGGTCGTCAGCTTGTCGGCTTCGCCAAGGTAAGCGCGGTGCCCGAGCCGCTCCACCGCGAGCAGCGCGTCCTCAATGCCCTCGTACAGGCGAAGCCGAAGGCGTTCGTGGTGCCGCGCCCCTGGACCCTGCTGCACTGGGAGGGTCTCACGGTTCTGGTGCTTGAGCCGATCATTCCCCGCGGGCGGGCGATGCGCCCCTTCGGGGTGCGTGAGCGAGCCGTCCTCGAGGAGCTGGCGCAGCTCGGAAGCGTTCTCGAGCCGATCCTGGGGTCCACGCCCGGACTCGTCCCCGTGCACGGCGACTTCGCCCCTTGGAACACCGCTCCGACCCGCGGGGGCGGCTACGTGGTCTGGGACTGGGAGGACGCGCGACTCGGACTCCCGCTCGAGGACCTCTTCCACTGGAGGACCCAGCTGCTATTGCTGTTCGGAGCGGGGAGCGTCGACGAGCTCGTCACCGGCGCGAACTCCCCCGATCCCGAGTTGGCCGAGCTCTGTGGGCACCTAGAGCTCGATAGCGATGCGCCTCCCCGCGCCCTGCGCGCCTATCTCGAGTGGCGAGCGTCAGCGTCCACGATCGACCCCCGCACGGACGACATTGTCCGCCACGCCCTTGCGCTCCTAGACGGGGAATCATCGTGACGCACGGGCGGCGATGGCCCGCACTGCCCTGGGTGGGCGCCGCGCTCGCCTCGATCGCGCTCGGCGCCGGCATCACCCTGAACGTGCAGATCCCGTTCCTCATCGTTATCACCTTCCTGGGTGTTCTTGGGCTCGCTCGACTGGGCGCAACGCTCAGTAGACTCCCAGTTGGTCAGCGCCGATTCATGTTCTTGTGGTGTGCTCTCGTCGCGAGCACCTTCGTCTGGCGCATTCGTACGACTACGCAACTCGACACCAACCCGCTGGATGCGGCTGGCATGGTGCGCGTCGCGTGGATCGCGCTTGCGGTCCTCCTGCTGCTTGCCTGGCTTCCTGTACTCACACGTGCAGATCGTAGGATGCCGTTGCCTCTCCGATTCTTGGGACTCTATGTTGTTGTCGCATTGCTCTCTGCCGCCTTATCGCCGCTTCCATTCCAAGCTCTTTATCGGGTCTCAGAGCTCGCGGTTGGCCTCGCGGCCATTCTCGCCGCCCCAAGACTTCTCGGTGGGAAAGACGTCGGCGAACGACTCCTCACAGTTCTTGTCGCGACAATTGGTGTAATCCTCACCGTTGCGTGGCTAGAGGCAATCGTGATGCCCTCTCAGGCTTGGACTCACCTCTACTACTATGGTTTCATACCGTGGACGCTCGGAGGCGTCATTCCACAGTTCTCGAGCAATACCCTTGGCATGCTCGGGGCGCTGCTCGCGCTCTGGGGGCTGTCGATGCCACGGGGAAACTTCTTCCGCGGGGACACCGCCGTGGCTTTGATCCTCGGCGTCGCCACCTTGGTAGCAACTGGGTATCGAACGGGATTGATTGGGTTTCTGCTCGCTGGCGCGTTGATTCTCTGGCTCCAGCGACGCGTTGGCTTGACCCTACTGGCCGGCAGTGCGGCAATCGCCGTTGTGGCTATCTTCGGAGCGAGTGGTCTCCAAGCGACGGGACAGCAAGCGATCTCACACGGCCAGACAGGCTCCCAGATCAGTAGTCTCGACAGCCGGACTTTCTACTGGAACGAGGCACAGGTGCTCGTCAAGGAGCGCCCGGTGCTCGGA
>JBAVGD010000292.1:0-6810 GCA_049684635.1 Solirubrobacterales bacterium
GGGCTACCGCGACTGGTGCGCTAACGGCCATCGGGAGTTGCACTGCGTCTGTGGCCAAGGCAAGACGACACCACGGGTCAGCCGCGACAAGAACGGTCGGGCCGTGGTTCGCGTTGAGGGCGAGTGCAAGAACTGCGGCGGGATCACGATCACGAGCGGCAAGTGGCGCGTGACTGACAACCCCAAGCGCTTCGTTCGCTGCTTGCCCGGCGAGGAGGACCAGGCTGATTGGCTGTTCGGCAACCCCTTGACTTTCAATAATCGGATAGCGGCCAAGTTCGGGCGTAATCGCTTCGGCCACGGCGAGGGCTTCCACGGGCATCTCGTAACGCGCTTCGGCTTGCTCAAAGGTAAGTCCTGGTATCGCCGTCGCGAGCAAGCCCAATTGGACTTCCTGATTGTCTTCTGCTCAATGCACGCTTTGGCGATCGAGCAACGGCGACGGGCCAAGGTTGTCGCCGGACCATGCGGCTCATCGGGACTCGCTGCTACTGGCCCGCCGTTGGTAATAGCGGCCTAGCCGGTTGCTCTGAAACGCCCGAATCTCTTAAGCTGATGCTGGAGAGTAGAGGCCGCAAGGCGCGGCGAGCGCCTGATAAGCGTGAGGTCGGTCTAATCAACCGACAGGGGTTCGAGTCCCCCACTCTCCGCCACAAATTGGCTCGCCGAGCGGGAAACCGGTTGAAACGCGCGCCCCTCGTGATACTCTCAAGGGGCTTATCAGGCGTTTGTGGGTGATTCCCACCTTTGCAACCAGGCCCGCTCAGGCGGGCCTTTTTGCTGCTCTCTCCTGGCACTAGGTCCCTGCAAGCCTTGGCGGAAAATTTCACGCCTGAGCCGGTTCCCGCTAAACCGACTCCCCGGCGATTCAACTCCCAGCCGGACCACAAAACCCCTGCTAATACTTGAAAACGAAAACCTGGCTTACTAGAAACCAGGCCCCGTCAGTTTTCTGAGCCGGCGCGATCCCAGATGTAGAGGTCGACCGCCTCGACGGCGAGCTCCATCAGGCGCGGCGACGAGAGCATGTTCAGGACGAGCTCGAGAGCGTCGTCCTCGGTAACGCCTGAGTCGACTGCTTCCTCGCCGCGAAAGCCGGCGGCAAGCTTCATCGCCTCGCGCTGGTTTGCGCCGAGGGTTCGGAAGGCACCCATCAGGAAGTCGCGGTTCGGCACAGGCTGCCCTGCCTCGAGCGAGCCATGCCAGGCAGCCAGCATCGAGAGGTCGTGCTCGTCGAGCTCGGAGAGCGCTTTCGCGTAGTGGACCTCCAGCTCATGATCGGGGATCTCGTCGACCCAAGCCCGAAGCGCCTCGCCCAGCAGTTGCCGCCTGGCCTCGCGGCCAATCGAGTCGGCAATCGTGCGGATCGCATCGGCTGGATCTACAAAGCAAAGTGTCATACGTAGATCAATGTAGAGAGGGCGGAAGACGGCAAATCTGCATCCCGATCTTCCCCCTTTGCGACCTTCCGGCAAGCCGCAATGCCGGGTCTCAAAGCGCCGGCGGGCGTGTGAGAGGGGTTTGAGGGCGGCTCCATGTCGAGCGGCTACACCGGGTGCACGCCGTCCCCATACCTATGCTGAGACGTCCCGCTCATCCGTCGCTGACATCCACCGCCAATGCCCCTGATCCTGATCCACGGCCCCCTCAATTCCGGACGCGCCGGCCTCGTCCGGCGCGGGTTTATCGACGCCCTGGACCGGGATCCGGTTCTCGTCGTCCCGACCGCGGACGACGTCTACGCGTTCGAGCGCGAGCTCTGCGAGGAAGGCACGGCCGTCGGAGGGACCGTGATGACGTTCCCCCAGCTGTTCGCGACGGTGGCGAGCGCCGGCGGCATACCCCCCGCTGACGAGCTGACGACGGCGCAGCGG
Source organism: Solirubrobacterales bacterium (assembly GCA_049684635.1). Taxonomy (GTDB): domain Bacteria; phylum Actinomycetota; class Thermoleophilia; order Solirubrobacterales; family 70-9; genus VRUE01. Next base: position 1,875 of record JBAVGD010000292.1, read on the forward strand.
CTGCGTGCCATATCCGTGGCGATCGGGGAGCGGCGCGGGAGCCTCGGCCCGTTGCGCCGTTCCGCCTCTCGCCAGGGCTTTGCCGCCGCCTTTGATCTTCTGCTGAACGAGCTACAGGGCAACGGGTTGGAGCCGGAGACGCTGAAAGCCCGAGCCGGCTCGGCCGAGGTCTCTGCCTACCTCACAGACCTGGCGGGCCTCTTCGCCGGATACGCGGAGGTGCGCGACCGCATCGGCCGCGTCGATCGGCACGGCACGGCGGCTTCCGCCACTTCGCAGCTGCGCCGATCGGATGACTTCTGGCGAGCCCGACCGGTATTCCTCTACGGGTTCGACGACCTCACCCCAAGCCAGCTCGAGCTCGTCGAGCTCCTGGCACGGCGCTCCGCGGTGACGGTGGCCGTTCCCTACGAGGCCGAGCGCCGGTCGCTGGCTGCTCGCGCCGACCTGCTCGAGCAGCTGCGCACGCGCGTCGCCGATGTGGAAGAGATCCGCACGCAGGCCGACCCCCGGAATACCGACGATCCCCTGCTCTTTCACCTCGAGCGCGGCTTCGGCGAGCCCGATGCCGTGCCCCAGCCTCCCAGCGACAGCCTGGTGCTTCTCCGTTCGGCTGGCAGGCGCGCCGAGGCGGAGGCGATTGCGCTGCAGGTCGCAAGGCTGGTCCACGAAGGCACCGATCCCGCCGAGATTGCAGTCGTCCTGCGTGACCCGGTGCGGCATGGAGAGCAGATCGCGACCATGCTGGAGTCCTACGGCGTCGGCGCTGCCCTGGAGGCAGAGCTGCCGGTCGCCACCACCGGCGTCGGCGGCGCCCTGATCGCGCTGCTCGAGGCGGCGTTCGGCTCGGCGCGCGCCACCGACCTGCTGCGCTTCTTACGCGGTCCCTCCGGGGTCTCGCCGAAAAGCGTCGACTGGCTGGAGCGGGCGGTTCGCCGCCGGCGCCTGCAGACCGCCGACGACGTGCTCGAGCACTGGGCCGAGAAGAACGAGCGGCAGGTCTTCGACATGGGACGGATCAGAGCCGCGGCCGCGGACTCGCCGGCAGCTCTGTCGCGGACCGTTGCGGAGCTGGCCGCAACCATGGCATCGCGGCCGTTTCGGCAGTGCGGCGATGGGCCCCCCCTCTCGCCCGGCGACGGACTCGAGCTGCGCGCAGCCGCTGCGATCGCCAAAGCCCTGACCGAGCTCGCGGAACCGGCTGAGCTGGCGCCACCCGCCGGGGAGCTTGCGGGCGTGCTGGCGACGATTCGGTTTCGCGCCTGGAGTGGCCCGGTTGAAGGTCGGGTGCGGATTGCCGACCCCTACCGGCTGCGCGCCGCTCGCTTCGATCACGTCTTCGTTGCCTCTCTGCAGGACGGTGACTTCCCCCGCCGCGACCGTGGCGACTCCTTCCTCTCCGAGCAGCAGCGCCGGCTGCTCGGCCTGGAACCGCGCCGCGCCACCGATGTTGAGGAGCGCTACCTGTTCCACGTCTGCCTCTCGCTCCCCCGCAAGCGGCTCTTCCTCTCCTACCGCGAAAACGACGAAGACGGCGCTGCCGAGGTGAGGTCGCCGCTGCTGGACGACATACGGCGGCTCCTCGATCCCCCACCCTCGGGGGAACCACCGGACGCGGTCGAGGAGGCAATCGTGCGCAGCCGCGACCTGGCGCGAGTCGTCCACCCCCTTACCGAGGCGCCTTCGGAGAACGAGCTCGCCCGCGCGATCGCCGGCGGCGGCCCGGGGACGGACCCAGAGGGCTTGCTCGCAACGGCTGACGTGGCGGACGACATCCGGGACCGGGTCCTGGCCAGACTCGAGCGGGCGCGTGCAGCCGAGGCAGCCTCCCGGGCGCCGGGACCGCTGTCGAATCCGGCGACGATCGAGTCGCTGGCGAGCGTCGGGGCCTACGGCGGTACGACGCTGGAGGAGTTCGACCGCTGTTCCTACCGCTGGTTCGTCGGGCACGAGCTTCGCCCCGAGCCCCTCGACCCACGTCCCGAGCCGCTTGTCCAGGGAGGGCTCATCCACGACGTTCTCAACCGGCTCTACCGGGAGCGGCCTGGCACGCTTCCCTCCCCCGAGTCGCTTCCCGCCTGGATCGCTCGAGCGGAAGAGATGGTGAGGGAGGTCGCCGTCGAGAGCAAGCTCGGCGACCATCCGGCCGAGCGCGCGATGGTGCGCCAGGTGGACCGACTGCTGGCCCGCTTCCTGAAGGAAGAGGCACAGCGAGCGAGCGAGGGCTTCGAGCCCTGGCTCCTCGAGGCCACCTTCGGCGAGGCGGACGCGAGCGACAGGCCCATGCTTTCGATGGCCGGCTGGGGCCTGCACGGCGCCATCGACCGAGTCGACCGCGCCCCTGACGGCCGCACGCTGGTCATCGACTACAAGCTCTCGGGGAGCGTAACCGCGCTGGATAAGTTCGAGGAGAACGCAAAGCTGCAGCTGCCGCTCTACCTGCTGGCCGTTGCCGAGCATTGGGGCGGCCAGCCGGTCGGGGCGCTCTACCACCCCCTGCGAGCTACCTCGCTGCGGCGCCCGCGGGGAGTCGTCCTCGAGGAGGCCGCCGCGGACCTAGCCTCATACCGGCTCTACGGAACCGATCTCGTCGACGAGGCCGGTCTCGAGACGGTGCTGGCGGAGGCTCGTGGACGAGCCGAGGCGATCGTCGCCCGCATGCGGGCGGGCGATATTCGGCGCGATCCCGGCCCGCGCCCCGGTTTGCGTTGGCATGGCGTCTGCCCTCCCTTCTGCACCTTCGCGCCGATCTGCCGACGAGACCGCGCGCCGGTGATCGTGGATGCAGAGAGCCGGGCCGACGAACCATGAGCGGCCGAGTGGCCACCCCGGAACAGCGAGCGGCGATCGAGGTTGCCGGTCGGGACGTCCTGCTCGAGGCCGGCGCCGGCACCGGAAAGACGGGGGTAATGGTCGATCGCTACTGCCGCCTTGTCTGCGACGAGGGGGTTTCTCCCGACGCCATCCTCGCCTTCACCTTCACCGACAAGGCGGCCGCCGAGCTGCGCCAGCGCATACGGCTGGAGCTCGGCCGGCGCGCCGAGGCGGGTTCCGGGCGGGCCGCGGAGTTGTTTCCTCAAATCGGCTCAGCGTGGGTAACGACGATCCACGGCTTCTGCAATCGCCTGCTCGCTGGACACCCGGTGGCCGCCGGCCTCGATCCACGCTTCCGCGTGCTCGACCAACCGGAGGCTGAACGGGCGGCGCGGGAAGCCTTCGGCGAAGCGCTGGACGAGTTCCTTGCCGGTCACGACGACTCACGGGAGGAAACGGTGGCCTCGTTTGGGATAGAGGCCCTGCGGGGAATCGTCGGCAACTGCCACGCCGAGCTGCGCAGCCGTGGACGCGCCACCCCAGAACTGCCCAAGCAGGCCGAGCCCGATGTCCAGGCAGCGCTCGAACACGCCGCGGAGGTCGCAGCGGCCACCCTTGAAGCTCCGCGGTTGAACGGCCCCAACCGTGAGGTCGTGGAACGCGCCGTTGCCCTGCTGAGCGGTGGGAGGCCTCCAGCGCTCGACGAGCTGGTTGGCCTATCCCTCGACAGCAATGCGAAGGCCCTGGCCCCCTACCGCGAGGCAATCGAGGCCGCGATCGCCCGGGTCGCCGAGGCCGGTGAGGGCGGCGCCGCGTACAGAAACCTCGCCGCGCTGCTCGAGGTCTTCTCCGCTCGCTTCCGGGCCGCGAAGGCACGGCGCGGGGGGGTCGACTTCGAGGATCTGCAGCTGCTGGCGGCGGCGCTGCTGGAGCGGCCGGACGTGGGTGATTCGTATCGCAACCGGTTCCGCCATCTGATGGTCGACGAGTTTCAGGACACCAACCGGCTCCAGCTGCGCCTGGTCGAAGCGCTGCGCGGCCCCGGCAGCGACCTGATCGTCGTCGGCGACGAGTTCCAATCCATCTACGGCTTCCGGCACGCGGACCTCGATGTCTTCCGCGAGCAGCGCCGCGTCATCGCGGAACGCGACGGAGCGGCGACGATGGAGCTGAGCGGCAACTTCCGGTCGCGGCCGGCGCTGATCGCCGCCATCAACTCGTTCGGGAACGTCCTCTTCGGCAAATCCTTCCGGCCGCTGCATGTGGGCGCACCCGCCCCGCCTACCACCGGCAACGGCGAACCCGCGGTGGAGCTGCTGCTGACCGCGCGGGACGGCTGGGATGCGGAGGGCATCGAGCTCGATGCGGCGGTCGACAACCGCACTCCCCTCAACTGCCTCGCCGAGGCTCGCTTCGTGGCCGAGCATCTGCGCGGCCTGGCCGAGGCGGGAACCGCGCGCAGCGACATGGTCGTGCTTCTGCGGGCGTTCACCCATCTCGATGCATACGAGGATTCGCTGGAGCGGGCGGGCCTGCGGCCATACGTGGTCGGTGGCCGGGGGTACTGGTCCCAGCTACAGGTCGCCGACGTCTGCGCGCTGCTGGCGACGATCGCCAACCCGCTCGACGATGAAGCGCTGTTCGGCGCTCTCGCCTCCCCGGCCTGCGCGGTCGCTCCCGACACGCTCTGGTTGCTGCGCGCCGCGGTTGGGAGGGGTCGCCATATCTGGCCGGCGATCGAACGGGCTGTCATGGACGCCGAGGTGGAGATCGCCCACCCCGGCCGCCTCGAGCAGATTCCCGCCTCGGAGCTGGAGCTGCTGCGCCGCTTTGCGGCGACGATCGCCGAGCTGCGCAACTCCGGCACGCGAGTCCCGCTCGTCGCCCTGATCGAAGCCGCCGTCACCAAAACCGGATACGACCTGGCGGTGCTGATGCGCCCCGACGGTGAGGCCCGCTTTGCCAACGTGCGCAAGCTGATGCGACTTGCCGGTGAGTTCGAAGCGCGGGAGGGGCGCGACCTGCGGGGCCTGCTCGATTACCTCGCCTCCCGCGCGGAAGCCGATGGTGAGGCGCCGGCCGCCACGGCGGCCGAGGGACACGACGGGGTGCGGATCATGAC
>JBAVGD010000293.1:0-8810 GCA_049684635.1 Solirubrobacterales bacterium
GAGATGGTCGTGCTGGCTAAGCAGGTGGGGTTCAGCCTGGCCGAGACCCGCACCATCCTCACCGGCTTCTCAGAGGAAGCACCACCCTCAGACGTCTGGTGCCGGCTCGCCAAGCGCAAACTTCCCGAGGTCGAGCGGACGCTCGCCGAGGCCAGGGCGATGAAGGCAATCCTGGAGACCGGCCTACGCTGTGAATGCCTGAGCCTCGTGGACTGCCTGGGTCGTGTAGGCAGCGTCCGCCGACCGCCTGCGCGCGCTTCGCGACGCCGGCGCCACAGTCCGTCCGGGACATGATCCCGCCGTTCTCGTTCCCGGCCCCGTGCCGCTCTGAACAGGGCCGGGACGCTTAGAAGCTGCCATAACCCCGCGTGTACGCCCGGCGTGCGCGGGGGTATTGGGACAGCTATCTAAGCTCAGTGCTCGCCGTCCGCCCGCCACGGGCGGGCACAAAACGAGAGGAGGCCGCAATGACGCGCACAGGTGTGCCGGAGGCGAAACTCGTCGAGACCGAGGGGGGGATGAAGCCGGAGGGCGATGGCTGGTTTGTCGTCAACATGGCCAACGCGATGGCGACGGGCATCGACGAGGGCCTGTACGGCTTCATCTTCGAGGCGCCGCGGACCTTCCCGCACTTCGGGATCAACGTCCGCGTGCTGGCCCCCGGGAGGCCGGCGGCGATGTACCACGCCGAGGCGGGCCAGGAGGCGTTCCTCGTGCTCGACGGCGAGTGCACGCTGATCGTCGAGGGCGAGGAGCGCACGCTGCGCCAGTGGGATTTCGTCCACTGCCCACCGAACACCGCGCACGTGATCGTCGGGGCCGGCGACGCGCCCTGCGTGGTGCTGATGGTCGGCGCGCGCAACGCCGGCGAGGACCTGATCTACCCCGTCGACCCGGTGGCCGCTAAGCACGGAGCCAGCGTCGAGGAGGACACCGGGGACCCGGCGGAGGCTTACGCCGGCTGGACGCGGCCGACGCCGCGGCGTTTTCCCTGGCCACCGAGTTGATCGGGATCTTTGGCCGCACGCCCGCCGCGGCTGGGCCCCAGACGATCGGACCAGGATCGACCGCACGATAAAATTTGAGGCATGACCGAGCGCGCTCAGGTCGCTGCCAGCGCTGCCGGCTCGCTCAGCCTGGAGGGCCTGGAGCCCTCTGGCGTGGTTCGCGAGCTTGCCGACCTCTGGGTTCGCGGAGTCGCGTCGGACGCGGATCTGCGCGAGGCGGAGCGGCGGCTCCTCGCCGGGAGTTCGCTTGACGACCTGCCGACTTCCGTGGCCGCCTCAAACCGTGGGCCGCGGCGCTCGTGAGCGACGATCCATACGTTTACCCGGGGACCGATGTCCTGCGCAACTCGCGCGACATCCGGGACGGCGCCGCGCTCGAAGAGCTCGAGGCGAACCTCACCTATCTGCGCAGCCTGCGGCTCGCCTCCCAACCGATCTCCGGCGACTATGACTTCGATCACCTGAAGGCGTTTCACCGCTACCTCTTCGCGGAGCTCTACGACTGGGCCGGAGAGGCGCGCACCGTACCGCTGGCCAGGACCGACCTCTTCTGCCTGCCGAAGCACATTGAGTCCTACGGGGCGGAAATCTTCGGCAAGCTCGCCGAGGAGGGTCGTCTCTCAGGCCTGGAGGGAGCCGACCTCATCGACCGGCTCGCCCATTTCTTCGCCGACGTGAACGCGCTGCACCCCTTTCGTGACGGTAACGGCCGGGCGCAGCGGGCCTTCTTCGACCAGCTGGCCTCCGACGCCGGCTGTCGACTCTGCTGGGAGCTGGTCGACCCGCAGCAGAACACGGATGCGTCGATCGCCGCGATGCAGGGAGACGATGCCCCGCTGCGGGAACTGCTGGCGGGGATCGCGAAACCGGCGACCTAGTTGACAACCATCGATCGGCACCCTGACGTAGCCGCGAACTTCGGACTCAGGTCTTTAGTGCCTCACCTGCAGCAGCGCGGATGCTGTGCTGAGTCCTTGACAGACCCGGCGCATGACCCGGCCGCCACACGCTATGCACGAGCGTCGCGCCACATGCGCCACATGCGCGGGCCGCGCGGCAGGCGATCCTCCGTGGTGACGCGGAATCCGTGGCGCGCGTAGAAGTCGATGTTGCGCTCCTTGGAGGATCCGAGGTAAGCATCGACCCCATCTGCGTCGCACTGCTCCAGCACCGGTCGCAGCACCGCTGAGCCGAGCCCCTGCCCTTGGGCCGCGGGATCGGTCCCGAGCACCGCGAGATACCAGTGGAGAGGCCGGCGAGGATGTTTGCGCTCTACGCCAAGCAGACCGGTGGCGACCAGCGGCGCCCGTGCGATCAGGCGAGGGTGAAGAAGGCAGCGGGCAAAAGCGACATCCTGGCGCAGGGTGGTCTGCCAGCAATCAGGTGGCGCCCACAACGCTGCGCTGGTGAGCTCGGGTGTTGTCCAGATCTCGTTATGTGGGAGCAGCTGGCGGAGACGGGTAGCGTGGAAACGCTCGAGCACAGCCGGACGCAGTGCGTCGGGTCTGCATGACCACACCGCAACCGGGTCGTCGAGGAACGACCTCGCGAGCATCCGAGCCAACCCGGGCACATCTGCCGGGATGGCCCGGCGCACTGTGGGCGCTGAGGTCGCGATGGGCCATTGAACCACGGCGTGAGGCTCACACGTGATGGCGACTCAGCGGGTTAGCGGCGGCGCCGGGCACGGGCTTGCGGATAGTGGTTACTACCCGCAAGCCCGCGGGTGGCGGTCCAGCGCCGGCATGCGGCGTCATCCACGTGCGTGGGTAACCCGCATCAAGCCTCTAGGCGTAGCCTTCGCCCGGTGGAGGATGGATCACGTGTGAGGTTGCGCCAGGCGGTGCTCGTCGCAGCCGAGCTCGAGCCCGTCGAGGCAGCGCTGCGGGAGGCCCTCGGCCTCGGCGAGCCGTTCCGCGATCCAGGGGTGGCCGAGTTCGGGCTGGTCAACGCCGTCTTCGCGCTGGGCGACTGCTTCCTGGAGGTGATCTCCCCGATGCGGGACGGGACCGCCGCCGGGCGCTATCTGGATCGCCACGGCAATGGCGGCTACATGGCGATCTTCGACCTCGAGGACCTGGACGGCGCGAGGGCCCGTGCGGAGCGGCTCGGCATCCGCGTGGTCTGGCGGATCGACCTTCCCGACATCTCCGGCACCCATCTGCACCCCGCGGACATGCAGGGGGCGATCGTCTCCATCGATCAGTCCCGGCCGTACGGGAGCTGGCGCTGGGGTGGCCCGGAGTGGACCGGTCAGATCGACTCCGGCGCTCCCGGGCATCTGGCGGGCATCACCGTCGCGGTCTCCGATCCCGCCGACGTGGCACAGCGATGGGGTCAGGTGCTTGGGATCTCTCCGCAGGAGGACGACGGGCCGCTACTTGTGCTCGACGGTGGCGAGGTGCGCTTCGTTACGGCCGACGATGCTCGGGGCGAGGGCTTGACCGAGATCGCCGTTGCGCTGCCGGCGGCCCGGCGCGGCGAGCGCAAAGAGGCCGAGGTCGGCGGCGTGCGGCTGCGCCTCCTGGACGCGACCCGTCCCCAGCCCATGGGGGGTTTGTCAGTTTGACTCCCCATATGGGTGGCTAACCTCACTCACCCCCTGCCGAGCCGCCGAGCGGAGCGAAGCGCGGCTCCCGTTTCTCCATGAAACTCGCCACGCCCTCGACGAAGTCGGGCGCGGTGAAGGACTCTCCCATCAGTCGATTGGCCTCCTCCAGCGCCTCGGGCAGCTCGCGCGTCAAGTCGGCATAGACCTGGCGCTTCATCGTCGCCATGCTCGCCGGCGAAGAGTTGATTGCAAGCTCGCGCGCGTAGGCCAGCGTCTCGTCGAGCAGGCTCTCGAGCTCCACCGCACGGTTGACCATGCCGAGCGCGGCAGCCTCCTCTCCCAGCACCACGCGGCCGGAAAGCAGCAGGTCGAGCGCACGCGCCGGCCCCACGAGGCGCGGCAGGATCCAGGAGATGCCGTGCTCAGCGACCAGGCCACGGCGCGAGAAGGCGGTCGTTAGCTTGGCGCCCGTAGCGGCGAATCGGATGTCGCACATCAGGGCCAGCACCAGCCCGAGCCCAGCGCAAGCGCCATTTACGGCTGCGACGATCGGCTTCGAGATCGACAGAGGGAAGGTCTGCGGCCGCTCGTCGGGAAACATCGAGACGCCTTCGAGATTGCCGTCGCCGAGCGCTTTCAACTCCTGCATGTCGGCACCGGCGCAGAATCCCTTTCCCGCACCGGTGACCACGATCGCCCTGACGTCAGTCGAGGCGTCGCACTCCTCCAGCACGTCGAAGTATGCGTGTCCCATCTCGGTCGTCCACGCGTTCAGCCGCTCCGGCCGGTTGAGAGTGATCAAGGCCACTCCCTCCTCGACCGTCTTTAGCACCACCTCGCTCATGTTGACTCCTTTCCGGGGCCGGATCGACGTATCGCGGCGGATCAGTCAGACCGCCCGGGGATTATCCCGCTGGCCAGACATTTCCTACATGCCTAGACAGCGGTGACCTTGGGGGTTTGCCAAGGACCCTCGACGGGAACCACGAATCGGATATGGACCATGGGCGAAGTGAACGCCGTCCAACAACGACCCCTTCAACTACACGCTGCCGCGGTCGGGCGGGAGCGACGAGAGGACGGACCAATGGCGATCGACTTCTATGACGCGACGCTGCGAGAGAAGGTCAGCATCCCGGACGCAGAGGTGCGCAAGACGACCTATGAGCGCGAGGGCAAGGACGGACAGATCAGCATGCGCTACACCCTGCGCGCGGAGAACGGGGGGACCAGACTGGCCAAGTTCGTCAGCCAGACCGAGTGGGCTGCGTTCAGGGCGCCGTTCGCGTAGCCGCGCGCGCACGGCCGGGCTCGCAATCAAATGGACTCCTGCACCCATCTCGATCACGTTCAGATCAGCCAGCTCCCGGAGTCCGTTCAAGGCTGCGAGGAGTGCCTTGCCGCGGGAGACCCATGGCTGCACCTGCGCATCTGCCTCGAGTGCGGCAAGGTCGGATGTTGCGATAGCTCCCCCAACCGTCATGCCCGCGCCCACGCAGAGAGCAGCGGTCACCCGCTGATCCGCTCGCTCGAGCCCGGCGAGAACTGGTCCTGGTGCTTCGTCGACCGCCTGGCGCTGCTGGTTCCCGAGGTACAGGGCGAAACTCGCATCCCTCCGTCGCCTCTGCTGGGATAGGCGTCGTTCGGGCTGGCGAGGATGACGACGAGCCAGTGAAAGAAAGCTAGAAAGGGCAGGCAAGATGGCCGCTAGAAACGGCAGCGCAGAGTGGCGGGGGGATCTGGAGAGCGGTTCTGGAACGGTCACCGTCGGCGATGGTGTCTTCGAAGGCGCCTATTCCTACGAGTCGCGGTTCGCGGAGGGAGAGGGCACAAATCCAGAGCAGCTGATCGCAGCGGCGCACGCCGGCTGCTTCACGATGGCCCTCTCGAGCATCCTCAGTGCCGCGGGACACGCGCCTGAGTCGGTGAACACGAACGCGCGCGTCCATCTGCGCAACATCGACGGCGCGCCGACCCTGGTACGCATCGATCTAGATACCGAGGGACGCGTGCCGGGCATCGACGAGCAGGAGTTCCAGCGCTACGCGGACGAAGCAAAGGTGAAATGTCCTGTCTCGCGTGCACTGGCCGGGGTCCCCGAGATCGTCCTTGCCGCCAAGTTCGTCTAGAGGTAATCGATGGCGTCTCCCGACCAGTGGCCATCCGTTTCCTACGAAAGTTGGGGAGCGACCTGCGACACGCTTCACGCGCACACGCAGGTGCTGGGAAAGCTCGCGGCGGAGCTGGCGCCACCCGAGCCGCAGCTACAGCACGCCGCGCTGCGCCTGACCGCGCGCGGCTGGGAGACGGCTCCGCTGCCGGCGCCCGACGGCTCGGGCGCCCTGGTCGTGGCGCTGGACCTGCACGCGCACATGGCCATCGCCGAACACAGCGACGGGCGGGCGGGAAGCGTTCCGCTGATGCCCAACCGAGCGGTGGGGAGCGTCACGCGTGAGCTGCTGGAGACGATCGCCGATCTCGCCGGCGCCGTCGAGATCGATCCCACGCCCCAGGAGGTGCCGTGGAGCGTGCCCCTCGACGAGGACGACGAACACGCGAGCTATGACGCCGACCGGGTCGCCGACTACCACGCCGCCGCAACGCAGGCCGGCCTCGTCCTGGCAGCCTTCCGGGCGCCGTTCCGCGGCCGCTCGACGCCGGTCAACGCCTGGTGGGGATCGTTCGACCTCGCCGTGAGCCTCTTCTCCGGCCTGCCCGCCGACCCGCCCTCGAGTGACTTCATCATGCGCAACTCGATGGACTCCCAGGAGGTTGCGGTGGGGTGGTGGCCCGGAGACCCTAAGTACGGAAAGGCGGCGTTCTACGCCTACGCCCACCCGGCGCCGGAGGGGTTCGAGGGCGCCACGCTCAGCCCCGGCGCCGCCCGCTGGGACGGCGAGCTCGGCTTGTATGTCCTCGACTGGGATGACGTGCGCGCGGGCGACGATCCCCATGCCCTCGCGCTCGAATTCGCTCGCTCGGCGTTCCAGCATGCATGCCTCGTCTGCGACTGGGATGAGAAGCTCGCCGCGAGTGTCGAGGGAGCGCCGCCCCCGGTCACATAGGACTGCGGATGCGGGGACTTATAGCCCCCCGGGACCGAGGCAAGATCGCCGGTCTCAACGGGAGCGACCCGCTTTCACTTCACGATGCGGTACTTGAGGTGCGCGACCCCTGGTGCCTCGACGGCGCGGAGCTGCTCGAGCTTCAGGTTGGCGCCGGCGCGATCGAACAGCCGCTCCCCATCGCCGAGGAGAACGGGGGCGACGTGAAGCTCCATCTCGTCGACGAGCCCGGCGGCGAGGTACTGCTGGATGACACTCGCACCGCCCGCGAGCGAGATGTCTTTCTCACCGGCGGCCTCCATCGCCCGCTCGAGTGCGCTCTCGATACCGTCGGTGACGAAGTGGAAGGTCGTCCCTCCCTCCATCTCAAGTGGTTCTCGAGGGTGGTGGGTGAGGACGAAGACGGGGTGGTGGTAGGGCGGGTTGTCCCCCCACCAGCCCTTCCAGGGATCCTCACCCCAGGGGCCCCTGACGGGGCCGAACATGTTCCTGCCCATGATCGTCGCGCCGGCGCTCTCGAAGCGCTCCTCGACCACCGGCGTGCTGGCATTGACCTCGCCGCCCTCCTCGCCGCGGATCTTGCGAAAAGCGGCGAGCGGGAAGAGCCACTCGTGCAGCTGCATGCCCCCGACTCCGATCGGGTTCTCCTCGCTCTGGTTCGGGCCGGCGACGTAGCCGTCGAGCGATATCGCGATGTTGAAACTCAGCTTGGTCATCTGGCCTTCCTTGTTTCGGCGACGCCTCCACCACTCACCGTTCTGAACCTACAGGCCACACGCGGCTTGGCAACCCCTCTTGCGCAGGGCCGGGTCTCTGGGGAAGATGCCGCCATGGGCTGGGACAGCGCAGAGGTCACCGCCGCTGAGGATTACCGGCACAAGTCCGAGCACCTGGCAAACGGGCTTTGGTCGGACAGATGAGTGAGGACAGGATCAGCGTCCACTGTGCCCGGGTGAGCTGGGACGCCGACAAGGACGACGTTCGCGCTCACACGGTCGAGCTTGCGGGACAGAGGCTCGCGGCCTCCAGCGCAGCGGAGTTTGACGGCAATCCAGATAAGGCCGACCCCGAGGAGATGTTCGTGGCCTCGCTGTCGAGCTGTCACATGCTCTGGTTCCTGGCCCTGGCGCGAGCGGCACGGATCCGCGTCACCTCATACGAGGACGAACCGGAAGGAACGCTGGACGGCACCAGGTTCGTCAGCGTGGTGCTGCGCCCTCGCGTGTCCTTCGCCGAGCAGCCCGACGACGCGCAAGTCGAGTCGCTTCATCACCGCGCACACGAGCGCTGCTTCATCGCCAACAGCGTCAACTGCCGGGTTGACGTCGAGCCGCCGGACTGAGCGACGCCACGTACGACCGTGCCGGGCGGCCTGCAGCAAGTGCCGGGGATCCGCGGTGGCTAGTGACCTGAGTCAGAATTTCGCGGCCACCTCGAACTTCTGACTCACGACATAGGACAGGCTCTTTTGAGCCACGCTGAGTCGAGGGCCGACCGAACAGGAGGCCGCCCCTGCCCTACGTGGTGCAGGTTGACCACGACATGGGTGTTCAATCTGCACCACGTCGTGGCGTGAGTCAGAAGTTCGGGTGCAACATCGTCGAGTGGCTGGGCGGGGCTGGAGCCGGACAGCCGGTACAGGTACTCGAGGTACCTGTACCGGCTGGGCTGATCCAGGCCCCTTCAGATGCCCGCGAGGTGGCCGCGGAGTTCTGACTCGTGAGCCTAGATCCAGCCGAGCACTGTGCCGAAGACAAGCAGCGACGCCGCGACGAGAGACGCCATTGCGCCGACCACCCGCAACCGCCGGCGGTTGTCGGGAAGGTCGTACACGTAGGCGGCAATGAGGAAGAACCAGAGGTAGCCGAAGATGACGATCGGGAAGACGAAGGGGAAGTTCCACCACCAGTAGTCCCAGTGGAAGTAGCCGGTGCCGTGCAGGAGCACCTCGACGAAGACGGCGAAGATCGAGAAGCCGAGCGCGATCGTCAGCCGGTTCGGCATTCCGAGCAGCTTCGCCCGCCGGTCCTCGGGCAGTGTTTTCACGAAGACGATGCCGGAGATCGCGAACATCAGCGAGATCTCGATCGTCAATCCGATCAGGATCAGGTAGGCCGTGCTGCCGGTCGTCGTCCAGAGCGCGGCGCGGTGACCGAAGTGGAGGATCAGCGCGTTGACGATCTCGTT
>JBAVGD010000294.1:0-2615 GCA_049684635.1 Solirubrobacterales bacterium
GCCCAGGCCGGCTCCCTCAACGGCGCCGCGCCGCTCCTCCCAGGTCTCGATGACCACCTCGTGCCCCCGCACCGCCAGGGCCTTGCCCAGTGCGATCGCCGGAAACACATGGCCGGCGTCGCCGAAGGCGGCGATCAGGAACCGCATGCCGTCGCCGCCGCGGCCTGCGGTCGCGACGGAGTCGTTAGGGAGTTTCGAGGCCCTCACTGGGCCTGGTGAAGACGATCTCGGGAACATGGCAGTTGCGTGAGGTGCGGAGCAGGAAGCGGACCGCCTCGCCCAGATCCTCAGGCCGGATCATCTCCTCGGCGGGGACCTGCTCCTTGGCGAACTCGGTCATCGGCGTGTCGACGAAGCCCGGCGCCAGTGCCGTGCACTGGATTCCGGCGCTGCCGGCCTCGCGGTGGGTCGACTGGGTGAAGTTGATCACCGCCGCCTTCGTCGCCGCGTAGACGGAGAGCCAAGCCTGCCCGCCTTTGCCGGCGATCGATGCCGTATTGACGATCAGCGCCTTGCCATGCTCGGCACCTGCCTCGCGGAGCATCGGGAGGCCCTCGCGGGTGCCGATGATCAGCGCCCGCAGGTTGACCGAAAGCTGCATGTCAAGGTATTTGGTCTTGATCTCCTCCATCGGAGCTCCGATCCCGACCCCGGCGTTGTTGACCAAGACATCGAGCCGGCCGTATGTCTCGCGATGGCGAGCGAAGATGCCGACGACGTCGTCCTCGTCGGCCATGTTCGCGGCGATGCCCTGCACCTCGAAGCCGGCTTTTCGCAGATCCTCGGCGGCAGCCTCGAGCTTGTCTGGGCGGCGCGCCGAAACGGTTAGCGCATAGCCCTCTTCACCGAGTGCACGGGCAATCGCCAGCCCGATCCCGCTCGAGGCCCCAGTGATCAACGCCGTCCGCTCCGCCAACTTCCTCTCCTCTTGCTCGCCGTCGGTGCGCGCACCCTATATGGCACTCGAGCACGGCGGGCGAGCCACGCGACGCGTCCTGCTCGCCACCGAAATAACATGCGTCGCGCTTTGATGCCCCCGCGCCGCGCCACAAGCGCTTTTGCCTGCGTGCTTACGGCTGCCGTGTTGGCCGGTGGTTGCGGCGGTCAGAGCTCTTCCGAACCGGGAAGCGAAGCCGTGAAGAGCAGGCCGGCACCGCCCAGGGGCGACTTCCCAAGTGCCACGGGAAAGACCTTGGGGGAAATCCTGAATCTGGCCAATAGCCGCGCGGAACTCGTGGTCTCGCCGGCGGCGATGGTCTTCCACCCCGGGCGGAACCGCTTTCCGTTCGGCGTTTTTCAGCTGGATCACACGCCGATCACCGATGCGCAGGTGGCTCTCTACATAGCCAAAGCCCCGCCGGTCAAGAAGGCGAATAAAGGGGCGGCACCATCGGGAGGAGGGGCAAAGGGAGAAGAAGAAGCGAAGCAAGCAGCGGAAAAGGCCCGGCGCGAAGCGTTCGCTGCGCCGGCGATGGGCCCGTTCCCAGCCTCAATCGAAAGCCTCGCTACCAAGCCCGCCTTTCGCGCCAAGACCACGACTGGTGATCCCGATGCCGCATCGCTCGTCTATGCGACCAATATCGATTTCCCCATTGACGGTGAGTGGCGGGTCGTGGCCCTGGTCAAGAAGGGAGGCGAATTCGCAGCAACCCTGATGCCAAGCGCTGTCGTTGGCGAATTCAAACACGTGCCGCGGGTGGGAGAAAGGGCGCCGCTGATCCACACACCGACGGCTTCGGAAGCCGGCGGGGACCTGAGCAAGATCACGACGCGCATCCCGCCGGACACTCAGAACCGCGTCGATTACGCCGACGTTCTGGGCAAGGAACCGATCATCCTCTTGTTTGCGACCCCCCAGTTCTGCCAAAGTCGGGTCTGCGGCCCAGTGGTCGACGTGGCTGAGCAGGTCAAACAGCTCTATGGCGACAAGGCGGCGTTCATTCACATGGAGATCTACAAGGACAACGAACCGCCGAAGACCAGGCCACAGGTCAGGGCCTTCCACCTGCCGACCGAGCCTTGGCTGTTCGCGATCGATCGCCACGGCATCATCCGGGCGGCGGTCGAGGGTGCCTTTGGCGTCAATAAGCTGACTCGGGTCGTTAGGGCGGTGACGGGAGAATGAGCGAGAAGACGACTGCCGAATCGGAGCTTCTGAAGTCGTTTGCGGAGGAGGCGCGTCGGCGCTGCGACGTAATCGCGGCCGGGCTGGCGACGGAGACCAACGATTTCGAGACCTTGCGGGTGGAAGCTCACGCACTGAAGGGCACAGCCGGTGCCGTGGGCCTGCGCCGCCTTGCGGAGCTGGCTGGGCTGATGGAATCCGACCTCGCTGAGGCAAAGGACACCGGTCTGATCCGTGGTGGTCGCTCCCATCAGATCGCCGATGCCGCCAAGGCCCTCTCAGAGGGTGCCGCCGCCGCGGCGGAGGGCAAGGAAGAGCCACCTGACGTCGGCCGCTCCCTGGCGCAGCTCTTCAGCGCTTAGAATGCACGGACTCCAAGATGTGCCGACACTCCCGGCGGCTCATCTGACCTCCATCTTGCGGGCACCGTAGACGATGTCCGCGGGGATCTGGCCGGCGGTCAGCCTGCCATGGTGGACACGGTCGAAGT
>JBAVGD010000295.1:0-1580 GCA_049684635.1 Solirubrobacterales bacterium
GGATCGTCGCTGGTCGCGTCGGCAAGAGTGCCCCCGCGGACAACGTTGTCGGCGACGATCAGACCGCCGGGGTTGGTTCGCTCGAGCGCCCAGGCGACGTAATCGGGCGTGTGGACCTTGTCCGCATCGATGAAAACCAGATCGAAGGGTCCAGCGCCCTCCGCCTCCAGCTCGGGGAGCATGTCCAGGGCGGGGCCAACTCTCAGGTCGACGAGCGTTGCCAGGCCGGCTGCGGCAATGTTCTGCCGCGCGACCTCGGCGTACTGCTCGTTCGCCTCGAGCGTGATCAGCTTTCCGCCGGCCGGCAACGCCCTGCCCAGCCAGATCGTGCTGTAGCCCCCCAACGTCCCAAACTCGAGGATCGTTCGAGCGTGCTGCATCCGGGCAAGCAGGTGGAGAAGCTTCCCCTGAGGCGGCGAGACTTGGATCTCCGGCAGGCCGGCCTCGGCACTGGTCCTGAGTGCGGCTTCAAGCGCCTCGTCGTGAGGAGCCAGCAACCCCGCCACGTACTCATCGACTTCCGACCAGCGCTCCTCCGTCATGCCGCCCATTCTGACGATCCGCCCGCTGCCGTTCCCGCCCTCCCTGCGGTGCGCGCAAAGCGTCGCCTGGGCGTCACTGCTCAGGAGTGCCCAGACCGACCAGGGGCGTGCTCCAGCCGGGATTGGTCGTCAGTCGTCTTCGTGCCAGGGCGTGAGGATGCGGGGGCCGTTGGCGGTGACTGCGACCGTGAACTCGAAATGAGCCGCCAGGGAGCCGTCCTCCGAGTAGACCGCCCAACCGTCATCGCCCATGCGGACCAGGGGCCCGCCGGCATTGACCATCGGCTCGATCGCGAGGACCGTTCCCTCCTCCAGCAGCGGGCCCTTTCCCGGCTCGCCGAAGTTCGGAACCTGTGGATCCTCGTGCATGTCGCGTCCGATCCCGTGGCCGACGAGGGTGCGGATGATCGCGAGACCCTCGATCTCCACCGTTCGCTGAATCGCCGCCGACACATCGCCAAGCCGATTCCCCGGACGCATCTGTTCGATGCCGGTGAACAGCGCCGCCCTGGTCACATCCAGGAGCTTGCGCGCATCGGGGCTGATCGGCCCCACCGGGACGGTCATCGCCGCATCTGCGACCCAACCGTCCTTGGTCACCCCCACGTCAATCGAGAGAACGTCACCGCGCTTCAGCTCATAGGTCCCCGGGATCCCGTGCACCACCATCGAGTTCGGCGATGCGCAGATCGAACCGGGAAATCCTCGATAGCCCTTGAAGGCAGGCTCGGCATCCTGGGAGCGGATGAACTTCTCCGCCGCTGTGTCGAGCTCCTTCGTGGTGACCCCGGCCCGTGCCTTTGCCGCCAGCATCTGCAGGCAGCGAGTCAGGACCTGCCCAGCGGCAGCCATCTTCTCGATCTGCTCAGGCGTCTTGCGGACGATCATCCGGTACACGTTGGCAAACCGCTACTAGATGATTGATTCCACGCCCTCAGGCGACATAGTCGACCAGGGCGCGGCTCGGACGCCCGAGCCTATGGTTGAGCGCGATGCACGCAGCGAGCGCCAGGAAGCGCTGGGCAATGCGAACGCGCA
>JBAVGD010000296.1:0-8837 GCA_049684635.1 Solirubrobacterales bacterium
GCTGAAATCGACGCCGCGGTGAAGTCCACGATCGGCGATGGGCAGGCGCTTTACGAGCTCGACGAGGAACTGCTCGCGGAACTCTCCCCGGACCTGATCGTCACTCAAGCGATATGCGACGTCTGCGCCGTCTCGTATGAGGACGTCCTTGAGGTCGCCGCGCGCCTGCCCAGCCGGCCACGGGTCGCTCAGCAGGACCCATGCACCCTCCGGGAGGTGCTCGAGGATCTGATCAGACTCGGTGAGCTGACCGGCTTCGCCGAGCAGGCGCACGAGCTGCGCGGCGAGCTCGAGGGAAGACTCGCCGCGATTCGGGCCGCTGTGGATGGCGCTCCCTCCCCCAGGGTCATCGCGCTGGAGTGGCTCGACCCGCCGTTCGTCGCGGGTCACTGGCTCCCTGAGATGGTCTCGATCGCGGGAGGAGAGGACGTGGCGGGACCGCCCGGGTTGGCGTCCCCTGAGGTTCGGTGGGGTGGAATTGCCGGTCTCAATCCGGAGATCGTCGTTGCGATGCCCTGTGGGTGGTACCTCGAGGAAGCGCGCGCAGCGGTCATCGACTGCTGGGACCGGATCGAGACCCTCGAGGCGAGGCGCGTCTTTGCCGTCGACGCGGCGTCGACCTATTCCCGCCCGGGACCGCGCCTGGTGGACGGGGTCGAACTGCTTGGCCACCTGCTGCACCCCGAACTGGTCGACCCACCCGGGACGATCGGCTTCGAAGAGGTCCGCGCCCCGCGCAAGCGCCGTATCTAGAACAGGTCTTAGGCAATGCCGAGCGCGACGACGATCGACACCACGCCGAGCGCCGTCATCGCGAACATCTCGGCCGGGAAGTGGCGCCGGCCCAGCATCCCGCGCTCGCCGGCGAGGATCAGCAACGCACAGAGAGAGCCGGCCGCGAGACCGCCGAGGTGGGCACCGATACTGACGCCACTTACGCCGAAGCTGAATGCGAGGTTGAGCAGCACCACGATCCCGACCGCCGAGGCGAGCGCGTCGACACCGCGCCCGCGGGCGATCACGAAGGTCGCCGCGAGGACTCCGAACACCGCCCCCGAGGCGCCGTAGGTCAGGCTGTCCGGCGAGATCAGCAGCGCCCCCAACGAACCGGCAAAAAGGGAAACCAGGTAGATCGCAACGAAGCGAGCGGTACCAACCCCCGGCTCGAGGATGCGACCGAGGAGGTAGAGCAACAGCATGTTGCCTGCGATGTGCCAGATGCCGGCGTGGAGGAAGGCGGAGGTGAAGAGCCGGTACCACTCACCTTCGGCGACCAAGGGCCCGAAGAGGCCGAATTCGGGCACCAGCGTGCTGCTAAGGGTTTCGAAGCCACCGCCGCCGCTGGCGATCTCAGCGAAGAACGCGGCGACGTTGAGCGCAATCAGCACGAAGGTCGCCGGCGCCCGCGAGGCAAGGGATGCTTCACCGACACCCCTCGTCACCCGCGTCCTCTGCTTCGTGCACTCGGGGCAGCGCATCCCGACGGGCGTCGGGGTCATGCAGTCGGGGCAGATCGGCCGCCCGCAGTTGGAGCAGGAAACGCCGGTCTCGCGATTGGGGTGGCGGTAGCAAGCTTGCATCAGGGGAGAGCGGGGAGCCTACAATCGTCACGTCCAACCCTGACGAGGAGGCCCTGGAATGGAAGGCGCAAGCCCAGCACGGCTCTACGCGACTCTGGTTGGCGCGGTGCTCGTAATCGGCGGCATCATCGGCTTCTTCTACAGCGCGTCGTTCGGCAGTCCGGGCAAGGTGGACGAGGTCTTCGGGATCCTCTCGGTGAACGCCTGGCACAACCTGGTTCACATCCTCACCGGTGCGATCGGCCTGCTTGTGGCCGGCTACGCCGCCCGGCAGTACGCACTCTGGCTGGGCATCGTCTATGCGGTGATCGCCATCTGGGGATTCATCATCGGCAGCGGCGAGTCGATCCTCGGCTTCATCCCGATCAACACCGAGGACAACTTCCTTCATCTGATTCTGGGCGTGCTCGGCATCGGCGCGGCAATGGCGACGCCGGTCAAGAGCCGGCGGACCCTCGCAGCTACCTGAGGCGAGTCGCAAGCGCCCGCAGGCGGTTGCCGGCCTGGCGCCGGCCTCGCCGGCGCACCTCCAGCAGAACGAGGGTCCCCGCGGCGAATCCGCCCGCCCCAACGGCAACCACGGGACGCACCCAATTGCGGGGGTCGCGCAGCGCCCGCAGCTCGCTTGCGGACAGCTCCTCGGCCCAGTCGGAAAGCTCCTCCGCCGCCGCTTGGGTCACCGCGGCGAGCGTGTCCTCGACACGACCGGAGAGCCGCTCCGGTGGGTCGATCGGCCGCAGGGCGTCGGCAAGCAGCTGCTCGACGCCGCCGATGCCACCGGACCGCTCCATGCCTGCCTCAGTCATCGCTCAGCCCTTCCTGCAGCTGCTTGATGGCACGATGGATGAGCACCTTCGTGGCGCCGTCGGTGCGGCCGAGTGCCCGGGCGATCTCGCGGTTGTCCATGCCGAGTGCGAAGCGCATGATCAATACCTCGCGCCGATCGTCGGGTAGGTGGTCGAGCTTGTCGATCACTTCGCGCAGCTCCTCGCGACCCTCCGCAATCGCCTCCGTCCCGAACCGACTCGGGATTGGGTCGGCGGTCTCCAACGAGGTCTGCGGCCGGCGCGAACGGTCCCGGTAGTAGTTGAGTGCGAGGTTGTGAGCGATGCGGATCAGCCATGGGCGCAGCGGCCGGCCGTCGGACTCCCGCTGCGCGCGCTCGAAGTGCCGGTAGGCCTGTAGAAAGGCCTGCTCGGTCAGGTCTTCGGCATCGTGATGGTTGCCAATCCGGTAATAGGCATAGGAATAGACGTCGCGTAGGTGCGTCCGGTATAGCTCCTCGAAGGCGCGGTCGAGATCCGCCTTGGTAGGAGCCGACGCCGGCTTGGTGTTCCGCTGGTCGTCGCTCACCGGCCAAGCCTAATCCCGCTTGGCTGCCCGGGCTCGGACAGGTGCTCAAGCGGCCGCCCTCCTCGAGCGCTCGACCCGGCGCAGGCGGGCAACCCACTCGGCGGTATCGATCTCGCCGCGAATCAGCGCCGCCAGGCCCTCCAGCGCCTCGGCCGGGCTTCCGGCGGTGGAGATTGCATCCGCGAGCAGCGGCACCGCGTCCAATCCCTCTGATGCCTGCCCGATCAGTCCGGGAATCTCCTCGGCCGGCGTCCCCCGTCCAAGAAGCTCTCCGGCGCGCCGGTTGCGACCGGCCGGCGCCAGGAGCGTGGCGGTGAGATCGCCGACGCCGGCCAGGCCGGAAAAGGTCTCGAGCTCCGCCCCGCGTGAGAGCGCATACCCGATGCACTCACGCCAGACCTGAGCGGCCGCGATGCCGGCGGCGTTCAAGCCGTATGGCCCCGTGGCGGCGGCGGCAAGAGCGGCGGCGTTCTTAGCCGCACCCGCCATCTCCACCCCCGTGACGTCGCGAGAGCGCTCGCAGACCAGGCCCGCCCGGTCGAAGACCTCGCCGAGTTGCGCGCGCAGATCCCGATCGGCAGAGCCGAGGACCAAGGCGGCGGAGCCCGAAACCGCCTCGCGGGCGTGAGCCGGGCCTCCGAGGCAGGCAATGGCGCGAGCCCGAATCCGTTCTCCCACATATTCGGCTGGAAGCTGTCCCCGTGGACCGATCAGGCCCTTGGTGAGAAGCAGCACCGAGGAGCGGTCGCTGACACGATCGGCAATCGCCCCAACCGCTTGCGGCAGCGAGCCGGACGGAATCGCAAGGCAGACGAGGTCGAGACCCGCAAGCTCGATCTCCGACGCCGGACGGACCTGCAACGAATCGGGCAGGTGCACCCCCTCCAGATAGCGCTGATTCTCCCGGGCCGCCGACATCGCGGTCGCCTGCTCGGCAGTGCGAGCGCCAAGCTGAACTTCGAGCCCACCGCGTGCGAGCAGTACCGCGACGGCTGTACCCCAGCTGCCGGCCCCGATGACGGCGGCGCGGCGCATCGGGGGCAGGCCACCCATCTCTTCCCACTGCAAGAGGACGTTGGGCCAGATCCGCGCCGTCACGGTCTCTGCCAGCGGCAGCGATGGCTGCTCCACCCGCGGAAAGGTCATCGCGCGGCCAAGGCGCACCTTCACGCGGCGAGGCCGGATGCGCCAGCCGCGCCGGACGTGCTCGGTTCCAAATACCGCCGCCGGCAGGACCGGCGCTCCCGTTTGCAATGCGAGCCTGCCGACGCCGCGCTTGGGAGCGGCCAGCGTGCCGCTGCGGATTCGCGTGCCCTCGGGGAAGATGGCGACGGTGCCGCCCCGCGCGACGACGATGCGAGCCGTTTCCATCGAGACTTCGTCCGCTTCGCCGCGACGGATCGGGAAGGCCCCCAGCCGCGAGAGAAGCCAGCCCTGCCAGCGTCGCTCGAACAGCTCGATCTTCGCGACGTAGTTCATCGGCCGGCGCCAGGGAAGCGCGCCACCGATCACAAACGGGTCAAGGAAACTGCGGTGGTTTGACGCGACAAGCAACCCACCCCTGACGCGTCCATGCTCGCGACCGTTGCGCGTGTAGCGGAAGTAGACCAGGAAGAAGGGCGTCATGAACGCGCGCGCAAGCAGGTAGAGGGGCCAGTTGACCCCGTGCCGGCGCGTGTACTCGTGGTAGCGGCTCAGCCGCTCTTCGGTCACGCAAAGCGCTACACAGGCCGGGGCAGTCGGTTACCAGGCGCTGTCGACGAGCTCGCGCAGCTCGTCCCGCCCCGGCGGCCGTGGCGTGAACGCAAGCTCCGGACGAGCCAGCATCGAGTCAATAGCGATGTCCAGCTTCGTGCGGTCAGCTCCAAGCCCGCCTAAACCGGCCGGCTGTCCTCCCAGCTCGAGGATGCGGGGTTCGATCTCCGAGGGGTCAACCGCGATCGCCGCAGCCAGCGACGCAATCTCATCGGGAGCCCGCGGGGCCATGAAGGCCATGACGCGAGGCAGGATTGCCGCGTTGGTCCCGGCATGCGGAGTGCCGCAGACCCGGACCAACGTCTGACACACCACATGGTGGATGGCGAAGGCGCTCGAATCCAGGGCGTATGCGCTGAAAAGAGATCCCTGCGCAAGCGCGGCGCGATCCCGTGCGGACGGATCCTGGTCCAGTGCGCCGGCGATCAGCTCGGCTCCCCGCAGCGCGGTCATCCGCGAGACCGGGTTTGCGAACGGGGTATAGAGGGAGTCGGCCCCGTGTGCCAGGGCATTCATCGCGCTGGCGCGGAGTTGCTGCTCCGGCTGGCTTGTCATCGCCTGCGGGTCCGCAAGGACAAGCACAGGGCGAACCATGGCGCGCACCCGCTGCTCGGCTCCGGCGGGAAGGCGGTGGATCCCGGTCATCTCCGCGCCCGACAGCGTCGTCGGGATGGCGGCAACACGGGCACCGCTTGCCGAAGCGATTGCCTTCGTTGCGTCGATCACCCTGCCACCGCCGAAGGCAACGAGCCACGGTGAGCTGACCCGGTCAAGCAGAGCCCCGGCCAGCTCCGGCACCTGGCCGGGGCCGAGCTCGTGGACGACTTCCGCCGCGGCACCGAGGGCTTTCGCTTCGGCGAGCGCCCGCTCGGTGGTCAGTAGCTCAAACCGGTCAAAGCCATGTTCGTGGAGCGTCTGGGCCGCTCCGCCGACTCCACCTTCGCGGCAGACGATGACGCGCCCGGCATCCCCCCAGATGAAGTCTCCGCTCACCCGCTGCTGACCGCTCGCGGATTCACCACGGGCTGCAGGCTGGGTTCGACATCCGGGCGCAGATGCTCGTAGTCGGGCGGCAGGGAGAGCTTCTCGCCGAGGTGCTCGAGGGGCTCATCCACCGTGAAGCCGGGGCCGAGCGTCGCGATCTCGAACAGCACTCCGCTCGGCTCGCGGAAGTAGATGGAGCGGAAGTAGAAGCGATCGATGACGGGTGTCGGTCTGGCTCCCGCCGAGATCGCCCGTTCCCGCCACTCCTCATGCTCGTCCATGAGCGATGCCCAGGCGACGTGATGGACGCTGCCGGCGCCCTGCAGGGGGCGGTCGGGTGGGGGCTGGTCGTAACGGTAGAAGCCGCCGCGCGCATTGCCCCGCGCCTCCCAACCGTCCCCCGCCGGCTGGAAGGAAAGCGCCTCGAGCAGACGGCGGCTCGCCTCCGGCGCGCCGCTGTAGGCCCGGACGCCATCGAACCCCTGCAGGGCAACCTCTGCAGGTATCTCTGGATGGTCGGCGATCAGCGCCTCGTCTGGGGCAGCCGCGATGACAAGCTCATGATCGAGGCCCTCGGGGTCGGAGAAACGCAGGTTCGCGTCTGTGCGCGTCGACTGGACGCCGTTGCCGGCAAGGCGCTGCTCCCAGAACTCGAGCGCCTGCTCGGAACCAATCCGCCAGACGACGCGGTGAACGTCCCCAGCGCCGGCCCGGCCCGGCGGAACGCCCGGGAACTCGAAGAAGGTCAGGTCGGAGCCGGCGCTGCCCTTCTCATCGGCGAAGAAGAGGTGGTAAACAGTCGGGTTGTCCTGGTTGACTGTCTTCTTGACGAGGCGCAAGCCCAGCACACCGGCATAGAAGTCAACGTTGCGCTGTGCGTCGGCCGTAATCGCCGTGATGTGATGAATTCCCTCCAGGTTCATACGTTCACGTATAGCATCCTCGTGATGAGCGCTGAGCGATTAAGCGTCCGTCGCTACATCTGCACTGGCGAGCTGAGCGCACGGTTCTGACGTGAGCCGCGGCCGGCGACGCTTCGTCAAAGCGCTTGTGGTGGTCGGCTCCGTGCTCGCCTTTCTCAGCGTCTTTGCGATCTGGGTCGAGCGCCAGGCGCTCAACACCAACGACTGGGTCGACACGAGCGACCGGCTGATTCAGAACCCGACCATTCGTTCAACTGTTGGCGAATACCTCGTGGACCAGCTGTACGCCAACGTCGACGTCGAAAAGGAACTGAAGAACATCCTGCCTGGGGACACGAAGCAGCTTGCCGGGCCGGTCTCGGGCGGATTGCGTCAGGTGGCGGGCCAGGGCGCTGATCAGCTTCTGAAGACATCGACGGCCCAGAGCCTCTGGCAGGACGCCAACCGAACAGCGCATGAACAGCTGCTGGCGGTGCTGGAAAATCGAAACGAATCGGTTTCGACCGAAAGCGGCGCGGTAACGCTGAATCTCGGCAGCCTGGTTACGAACCTTGCCGACCAGGTGGGTATCGGGGCTCAGCTGGCCGAAAAGCTGCCGCCGGACGCCGGCCAGGTGACGATCGTGCGCTCCAGCGAGCTGCGGACCGCGCAGGACATCGCGATCGGCATCAAGGGACTCGCCCTGGTGCTTTCGCTGCTTACGTTCCTCACCTTCGGGCTCGCGATCTACCTTTCCCGCGGGGGACGCTGGGTGACGGTGCTGTTCTGCGGCGTGGGACTGGTCGCCGCCGGCTTCGCCGTGATCGTTGCGCGCGAGGTCGTCGGAGGGATCGTCGTCGGGGAACTCGTGACCGACGAAAGCGCGAAGCCGGCGGCAGAAGCGGCGTGGTCGATCGCCACGTCTCTGATGATCAGCATCGCAACCACGGTGATCGTGATCGGCGTGCTGTTCGGTGTGGCGGGTTGGCTTGCCTCGCCCACGGGAGCGGCCCGGGCGAGCCGGCGTGTCATGGCACCGATCCTGCGCGAGCACGTCGCCTACGCCTACGCGGCCCTCGCGATCGTGGTGGGCATCTACTTCCTGTCGGCGCCGATCCAGAACCTTCGCTCCTTCCTCACCACCCTGGTCGTCGCCGGTCTCGCCGCCTTTGGGATTCACGAGTTGCGCAAACAGTCCGGGGAGGAATTCCCCGATACCGCGATGGAGGACATCTTCGGCCACACGCGGGACCGCCTGGTGGGCGCGGTCAGGAGCGCCAACCTGGGCGAACGCGCAGGAAGGCTCCGGCTACCCGAGGTGCGGCGACCGGACGCATCCACGCAAGCGGCGCCGGGCACAACCGAGGAGGACGACCGGATCACCCGCCTCGAGCGCCTGGCCGACCTCCATGAGAAGGGCATCCTCAGCGATCAGGAGCTGGCCGTCGAGAAAGCACGCGTACTCGGCACCGACGACCAGCAGGCGTAGGAAAGCCCGCCTCCGGAATCGAACCGGAAACCTCCTGATTACAAATCAGGTGCTCTGCCAATTGAGCTAGGCGGGCAGCCGGCAATCGCGAACCCAGCGTACGCCCTTGCGCTGATCGTTGCCCGGGCACGGTCAGGCGTACGCTGGGGGCTATGAGAGACAGGTGCCTACGCCTGCACCTCACGGGAGGCGAGGTGGTTGATCACCTTTCGCTTGACGCGCTGCAGTGCGTTGTCGACGGTCTTCGTGTCGCACTCGAGACGCTCAGCCGTGTCCTCGTACGAGTAGCCGTCCAGGTAGAGGGAGAGAACCCGGCTCTCGAGGTCCGAGAGGACGCCGGAGTTGCCGGAGAGGCACGAAACCAGGCTCCGCAACTCCTCTGACGCAATCACCTGGTTGACGGGGTCGGACACCGTCGGTCCCGGCAGGATCTCATCGAGCGTCGTGTCGGAATCGCCGGCCGCCGCCGGTGTCTGGCTGAAGGAGACGTACTGGTTGAGGGGGGTGTGCTTGTTGCGCGTGGCCGTCTTCACGGCGGTGATGATCTGGCGGGTGATGCAGAGCTCCGCAAAGCTGCGGAAGCTCGACTCACGATCGCTTCTGTAGTCCCGAACCGCCTTGTAGAGCCCGAGCAGGCCTTCCTGAATCAGGTCGTCGCTCTCGCCCCCCAGCAGGAAGTAAGACGACGCCTTCAGGCGGACGAAGCTGCGGTAGCGGCGCACGATCGCGTCGTAGGCATCGGTCCGCCCGTCCTTAGCCAACGCAACTAGATAG
>JBAVGD010000297.1:0-5035 GCA_049684635.1 Solirubrobacterales bacterium
TCCTTCAGGCTTCTAGCCAAGGTCGACACCTGCCTCTCCACATCGGGGCGAAGTTTGCCGCAACCGTCCGACGAGCGCCACCCCTGCACGCGGTGGCTTTGCCGCTGGCGCTCTGACCGAGCCGAGACGGAGGAGAGCGAGCCGGCTTATCCTCCTTTTCAGCGGGCTCGGGGTATTTGTTGCAGGTGAGCGTAGGTGAACGGCTGAACCGCTCCCGACGGTGTCCGGTGGTCCTTCAGCCGCGAGGAGACAAGGTTGAAATCCGAGCCGAATGTATTTGCGATCGCCGCCGCGTCGTAGCGCTTGACCGGGAGGCCGCTGCATTCGGAGGGGCCTTCAGGACTGAAGGTGGCGATGATCAGGTGCCCGTCTGGACGCAGGGTTCGGTTGAGAACCGCGAGGTAGCCGCTCTGTTCGGCGGGGGCGATCATGAAGTGAAAGACGGCGCGGTCGTGCCAGAGGTCGAAGCGGCGGCCGAAGTCGTGGTCGCGCACATCCGCCTCAATCCAGGTCACGCCGGCGGCGCCGTTGCCGAGGTCGGCTTTCGCGCGCTCCAGCGCCTCGGTTGAGATGTCGGCGACCGTCACGTCGCTGTAGCCGCGCTGCAGTAACTCGCCGGCCAGCCTCGATGCGCCGCCGCCGAGATCGAGGATCGCCGCGTCTAACGGCAGGGCCGCCTCTTCGATCAGGGCCAGCGAGGCGGCGGGCATCTCCTCGGTCCAGCTCATCTCCTCGGCGTTTCGCTCCGCATAGACCTGCTGCCAGTGGGCGGCCATCTCGTCGGGCATCAAATCGATTGTGAACTGCCCAATGGGTTCGTGGTCTACGTTGCGACCAGTGCGCTGACGGCGCGAGTGCGCGCGACGGCAACGGCACCCAGCAGCACCAGCAGCAGGCCGGCTATCAACGGCACTCCGTCCATCGCGGCGGTGCTCCAGCGTGCGCTGAGGTAGATCGGCTCGAGGAGCACCGGCAGGAAGGTCTGCACGCCAAACGAGAGTGGCACCACCAGGGTGGCGGGGCGGCGCTGGAGCGCCGTCATCTCTGTGATCAGAGCGACCACGCCGGTCGCGATCGCGACTCCGAGCCAGATCGTCGCCGGCAGCAGGAGGCCGCCGGTTAGCGAATCGCTGAACAGCTTCGTGGCGATGTTGCCGGCGCCGTAGGCGAGCGCTGAGGCGACGATTACGAAGGATGCCGAGTCGAGGCGCCCGCGCCCGCGCAGGGCAAAGGGGACGAGCGCGACCACGGCGAGGATCGCGGTAACGGAGATCACCGCGGGCTGGCTGCTCACCGTCTCCGTGCCCGCCGGTGTGCCCCAGGCAAGCAGCGCGATACCGACGACGACACCGAGCACGCCTATCACCTCGCTAGCGCCGATCTTCTCGTCGAGAATTCGCACCCCGAGGAAAAGGACAAGCAGCAATCCGGCGGCGAGGACCGGCTGGACGACCACGAACGGTGCCCAGGCCAGCGCCAGCACCTGCAGGCCGAAGCCGACGCCTCCCAGAAGGAAGCCCGCGAGCCAGCGCTTGCGCCGGATCAGGCGGGCGAGCAGCGAGAGGCGCAAGCCGTCCTCGGCGGGCGCCTCGCGTGCGTCGAGCGCCTGCAGCACGATGCCGACGTTGAAGGCGACGGAGGCCGCCACCGCGGCTACCAGACCGAGTAAGACCATCGGCAGTGGCTACTCCGCCGCCTTGGAGGCAATCCGCTGGGGGCTGATGCGCACCACGTCCCAAACAAGTCCGAGGCGCTCCATCAGCGAGATCAATGCCGCGGAGGGATCGAGCTCGGCTCGGCCGAGCCCATGCCGCGCGGAGGTGGGGAAGGCGTGGTGGTTGTTGTGCCACGCCTCGCCGAAGGTGAACGGCGCCAGCCAGCGCAGGTTTCGCGACTCGTCCTTGGTGGCGAATGGGCGCGTGCCGAAGAAGTGACAGAGGGAGTTGATGCAGAACGTGATGTGGTGTAGGGCGAAGATCCGTACGGCCCCTCCCCAGAGCAGTCCGAGCAAGCCGCCGTAGATCGTGCCGGTCAGAGCCACGCCCAACCCGAACGGGATCGCCAGCCCCAGCACGGCCCACAGTACGAAGGTTCGATCGACAAAGCGGACGACGGGGTCCTTCATCAGGTCCGGTGCGTAGCGCTCCTCCTCTGCGGGCTCATCGCTGAACAGAACCCAGCCCACATGGGCGTAGAAGAGGCCGCGCAGGGCGCCAAGCCACCCGTCCCCGTGCCCGACGTGGGGGCTGTGGGGGTCACCCTCTTCGTCGGAGAAGGCGTGGTGGCGGCGGTGGTAGGCGACCCACTCGATCACGGGGCCCTCGAGCGCCATCGAGCCAAGCACCGCCCAGAGCGCGCGCATCGGCGCTGACGTCTTGAAGGAGCGGTGGGTGAAGAGGCGATGGAAGCCGACCGTGATGCCGAGGCCGAACGGCACCAGGGTGATGAAGAAGATAAGGATCGCCTGCCAGTCGAGGGCGCCTCCCCAGGCTAGCCAGGCGGCGAAGCCGACCAGGGCCAGAGGCACGACGGTCACGGTCAGGTTGGCGATCCGGTCGACGAGGCTGCCGGCCGCGGGCATGCCGGACTTGTGCTCACCGATCCCGGCCCCGGCTGCACCCGAAACATGTGTGGCCACGGTCAACCTCCCTTGGTCCCGTCGAGTAACCGGAGAATCCGGATGTCCCTTCGGGTCATAACGGGTCTCCGTGCGGTTGGTGGAACTGCTCGTGGCCCTGGATTGATCATGCAACTGTACGCGGGCCGTTGCGCGGCCCCGTACCAGCGGATGCTCGTGCGAGCTCGAAAGCCGCCGCTCGGGTCGCCTCGGGATGCAGTAGCGATTGCTCCTCAGCCAGAGCGATCGGCCGTCACGCCGCTACGCTTCATCCCGCCCCGGCGCCTTGGCGGAGTGGTTACGCGGCGGTCTGCAAAACCGTCTACACCGGTTCGATTCCGGTAGGCGCCTTAGCTCTGCAAGCTCAATCTGCTTACGAGGGCTTGCGCGTCCCCTGCCGGAGATGGCCGACTCCGGCTCGTTCGGGTTTGAGGCCGGCTGTTTCGGGGCGGACTCTGACGTGGAAATGACTGTGGCACGATGCCCAGAGGCCAAAGCTGGATTGCGTGCGGTGGACGCGGGCACTCGGTGAAGCCCATCGAGGCTTGCGGGCGAACATCGAAGCAAGGCCAGGTGCAGCCCTCATGGCGAAGCGGATTCGTTCCGATGGCACTTTTTCGATCCATCGAATAGGGGGCTTGACATGTTGCAGGGCAAGAGACGACGGGCGCTGATCGCCCTTGGTGCAGCTGGCGCGGTAGTTGCCGTCAGCGTTGCAATCGCATACTTCAGCGCGACCGGCTCGGGCACCGGCTCGGCCACCGTGGGCACGAGCTCGGCGGTGACCATTCACGGCACCACCGCAACATCGCTTTTCCCCGGCACCAGCTCGACGGTGAGCTTCACCGTCGACAACCCTTCGACGGGTTCGCAGCGGGTCAACGCGATTCAGCTGGAAAGCGTCACCACGGACGCCGGCCACAGCGCCTGCGTTACGAGCGATTTCACGATGCCCAACGTAACCGTCAATCAGGTCTTTCCGAGCGGGAACGGCCAGGCTGTTACCGCGACCGGGACGCTGTCGATGGCGAACACCGCGTTGAACCAGGATGCCTGCCAGGGGGCTCCGCTGACACTGCATCTGACCAGCAACTAGCGCCGACGGGTCAGGTTCGTCGGCCCACGTGGCGCGCGATGTCGACCGGATTGAGAAAGGCAAACGGCAAGAAGATGCGCACGATGCTGCCGCTGATGCTCGCTGCTTCGCTGCGCTTCACGATTAGCGGCCGCCGATGAGGCGGGGGTTTGCGATGCGCCTCGCGGGGGCACTGGTGCTCGCCTTCGTGGCGACCGCTCCGGCAACGATCGCCGGGGCCCACTTCACGACCACCGGCGCGGGCAGTGGTTCGGCAAGCGCGACAACGCTTGCGGCGCCTGCAATCTCCTCCGCCATTCCCGGAGTGGCCAGCGTCTCGGTCAGCTGGAGTACGGTCGTCCCGCCGGGCTCGGAAGCCGTGAGCTATTACGTGACCCGCGACGGCGGCGTGCCGGCGGGCGATTGCCCCACATCCGCGTCGCCGTCCAGCGTTACGACGTGTACCGACAGCGGCGTCTCGGCCGGCAGCCATAGCTACAGAGTGATTGTCGTGTGGCGAACCTGGACGACGACAAGCTCGCCCGCGTCAGCCCAGGTCATCCTTGGGCCAGGCAGCCACCTGGTGCTGGCGGCGGCCACGACGACCCCCACCGCGGGCGCCGCCGACAACCTCACGATCACGGCCAAGGACGGCAGCGAAAGCACCATCACCGCCTACACCGGCTCCCACAACCTCACCTTCGGCCCGGTCGCGGACAGCCCCAGCGGCGCCCACGCCACGGTCTCTAACGCCAGCGGCACGCCGATCAACTTCGGCTCCTCCACCACGATCACCTTTACCAACGGCGTCGCCACCGTCTCCAGTGGGAAAAACGGAGCGATGAAGCTTGTCAATGCGGGCGCCTCGTCGATCACCGTCTCAGACGGCACGATCAACAACGGCGCTGGCCTCGCGGTCACGGTCAGCCCGGCGGCGGCGGCGAGCCTTTCATTGGCGGCGACCACGACGACACCCACCGCCGGGGTCGCCGACAACCTCACGATCACCGCCAAAGACGCGTTCGGCAACACCGCGACCGCCTATACCGGCTCACACAACCTCACCTTCGGCCCGGTTGCGGACAGCCCCAGCGGCGCCCACGCGACGGTCTCCGACGCCTCTGGGACGGCGACCAACTTCGGCTCGTCCACCGCGATCGCCTTTACCAGCGGCGTGGCGACGGTCTCCGGCGCCAACAACGGCGCCATGAAGCTTGTCAAGGCGGGCGCCTCGTCGATCACCGTCTCAGACGGCACGATCAACAACGGCGCTGGCCTCGCGGTCACGGTCAGCCCGGCGGCGGCGGCGAGCCTTTCATTGGCGGCGACCACGACGACACCCA
>JBAVGD010000298.1:0-1809 GCA_049684635.1 Solirubrobacterales bacterium
GTCGCATCCCTGAATGCGATGGGGGCCCTGCTCGCCATACCCGGCTATCCGTTCTGGTCGCTGGCGGTCTTCTCGCTCGCGATCATCATCATCTACAAGCTCGCCGAGGGCCCGGAAGGCGCTTCAACTACTTAACGGCGTTCCAGCGACTCGCTGTGCCTGAAGGCCCCGGCTATCCGGGGCCTTCATCGTTCCGGGGCCGGCCTGCGGTACAGCGGCGGAAACATCCAGGCTCGACCATGGCGCCGGTGCCGGTTCCCAACCCGTGTAGAGCACGTCAACGCCGGCCAGACGGTCTTGCCAGCCACGCCGGCGCTCGTCGAAGAGGATTCCAAGGAAGCCAAGCCCGGCCGGGATCGTCGCGAGGACCAATCCGAACAGTCGCTTCAGCGATCTACCCAAGGCGAGGCCGCGCTCCTCCACGCCAAGCCTGATTCCGAAGAACCGCATACCCGGCGTCTGTCCGATCAAAGACCAGAAGCCGACCAGGTAGACAGCTGCGAGAAGCAGCCACGCACCGCCGCCCACAACGAGGGCAAGACCCGACACAGAGCTTCCGCCGCCGGCCAGGGCTGAGCCGATCAGCGCGACGATCGCGGCCAGACCCGAGAAGGCGAGGTTGACGATCAGCATGTCGAGGCCGAATGCGAGGCCCCGGGTGACGGCACCGGCACGGTCGGTCGGCCGCGGTCGCCGTGCGCGGAAGAGAATCCGCCGCGCAATCCGCTCCACAACGCCGTCGAGGCGATGCGCCGCATTGCCGATCGTGTGACCCACATCCTCGACGAACCCCATGCTCTGAGCGCTGATCGCCGCGCGCAACTCCGGCGCCTCCGCGATCCGCTCGATCAGGCGCTGCGCCTCCTCGCTGGCCAGCATTCGCCGCCACACCTCGTCGACCATCTCGCTGTCCAGCGCCTCGATCAACGCCCTCTTGATCGCATCGCTCTCCAGCGCTCCCTGTACCGCCTCCTCGACCAGCGGGCCCTGTAGCACCCGCACAAGTGCCCGCTCGACCGCCTCGCTTTCGACGGCCGCGACCATCGCCTCCTCGGCGGCGGCCTCAACCGCACGGTCGATGCCCGTCGCTTTGGTGACGGTACGTGCCCCACGAACCCCGGCGCCAAGTAAGCGAACCGAAAGCGGCAGCGGCCTACCCGCGGGTCCGTCCCCAAGCGGAGCTGACTGCGGAGTGCGACCGTCCGCCATCGTCGCCGAGTATACGTTCGCGAACCCGATCCGT
The DNA here is from genome assembly GCA_049684635.1 of Solirubrobacterales bacterium. Taxonomy (GTDB): domain Bacteria; phylum Actinomycetota; class Thermoleophilia; order Solirubrobacterales; family 70-9; genus VRUE01. The sequence continues at coordinate 1,244 of JBAVGD010000298.1, forward strand.
CAGCCGGTGACCGTGGGAAGATCGACCGTCAGCCCGGAGACCTGCACGCTGAAGGCGAGATCGTTGCTTGCCCGTAGGTATGGCGCGTCGCGGCCGAGCAGCACGAGCCTGGCCGTGTGGCCGGGCGGGAAGGCGTATCCGTTTCCGTGCAGCTGAAACGTGACCTGACCCGTCTGGTTCGCGGTGAGGCGGTAGGCGCCCCGGGTAACCAGCCGCTCTTCCCCACCGGGAGAGACGTCGAAGAGCATCGAGTCGAGCTCGCCGAATTCACCGACCGTCTGGATCGTCGCCGTCACGGTGGGCAGTCCAAGCAGGGTGAAGCCCGACGCCGTTTCGTAGGTGTAGCCGGCGGTTCCCGGCACGGACAGGCCCGAGACGGTCTTGCAGGCATCGCTGGTTCCGCCAATCGGGTCGAACTGCGCGCCGGTGAAGGGGTCACCGCCGGCGGTGACCACCTGCGTCGCCGCGGAGCCAAACGCGATCGTGCCGGTGTGCAGGCGGTCGTAGCTGGAAGCCGTGTACGGCCCCCCGTCCGGCGCGCCGGACGGGCAGGTCTGGGTGTATGC
>JBAVGD010000299.1:0-5315 GCA_049684635.1 Solirubrobacterales bacterium
GATCAGGGTTATGTCCGGGAGGTGCGTGCCGCCGCGGAACGGGTCGTTGAGGATCCAGGCGACGCCCGGCTGCTGTTCGGCGGCCTGCACGGTCGCGACGGCGTCGGGCATCGAGCCGAGATGGACCGGAATGTGCTCGGCCTGCATGACGAGCTCGCCGGCGGCGTTGAAGAGGGCGGTCGAGCAGTCGTGGCGCTCCTTGATGTTGGCCGAGTAGGCGGAGCGGATGAGCGTCGCGCCCATCTCTTCGCAGGCGGCGCGCAGGCCCCCGATCATCACCTGGAGCGTGACTGGGTCGATATTCATCTCGACCCCTTTGGCGCTTTCTTCGGCCATATGACGGTCAAGGTGCCAATCCCCCTCATTTCTCACCCTCCACGACAACGGTGCCGGTGGAGTCGACGGTGCTTGACCAGCCCGGTGGCACGACCAGCGTCGCCTCGGGCAGCTCGAAGATGACCGGGCCCTTCGCCGACAAGCCTGCTCCGGGTTCGCCGCGCAGGACCTGTGTCTCCATCCACTGACCCTCGAAGTGCACTCGGCGGGTGCTCTCCCGCAGCAGGCTTGGGGACCCGGCGACGGGATGCGGTTGAGGACCCGGCACGACCATCGCCAGCCGGATGTGGACCAGCACGACCTCGCCGTCGGGGTCGCTGTGTCCGTAGCGGTCGAGGTGAGCCTGCTCGAAGCGGGCGATGAGGTCGGCTGGATCCGGTCGTGCCGACCCCGGAACCGGGAGCTCGAAGGCCTGGCCCGCGTAGCGCATCTCATAGACGACTTCGAGCTCCGCTCCGGTCGAGTTCGCGTTGCCGGCGCTTTCCTCGCCATGCTTGGGTGCCGGCCCGAGCGGCGTTGCCGCCAAGCCGGCGACCAGTTCGTCGACCGTGGCGGCGATGCGCTCAGCGGTGAGGTCCACACCGCTCAGCATCACCGTGCGCGCGGTGTCGCGGCGGCGATCGGAGGCGCAGAGTCCCAGCGCCGAAAGGACGCCGCTGGCCCTTGGGCAGAGGATGCTCTCGATACCCATGTCGGCCGCGATTGCCGCCGCGTGCATCGGCCCGGCGCCGCCAAACGGAAGCAGGGCGAAGCGTCGGGGGTCGACGCCGCGCTCGACCGTGACGACCCGGAGCGCCCTGACCATCTCCTGGTTCGCCACTCGCAGGATCCCCGCGGCCGTCTCCAGCTCGCCGAGGCCGAGCGAGTCGGCAAGGTCCCGCATCGCGCGGGCGGAAGCGTCGGGATCGAGCTCGACCCCACCGGCGAGCTTCGAACCGGCGGCGAGCCTGCCGAGCATGAGGTTCGCGTCTGTGACCGTCGGCTCGGTGCCGCCACGTCCGTAGCAGGCAGGGCCCGGATCGGCGCCCGCGGAATGCGGTCCCACTCGCAGCGCGCCTCCCTCGTCCCGCCAGCCGATCGAACCGCCACCCGCCCCGACTGTGTGGACGTCGACCATCGGCAGCTGGATCACCCGGCCGCCGATCTGCCGTGAGTCGGTTCGCCTCACCCGTCCGTTCTCCACCACGCAGACGTCGCAAGAGGTCCCGCCCATGTCCAGGCCGAGCGCATTGCCGTCGCCACAGATACGGGCCAGAAGGCCTGCGCCGACGGCTCCACCGGCGGGGCCGGAAAGGACACTCCAGGCGCCTGCCTGAGCCGCCTCGCGGGCGCCGGCGACGCTGCCTGAGGATTGCATCACCATGGGCTCGGGCAGCCCCGCCGCAGCGGCGGCATTGCCGAGGTGATCGAGATAGCTGCCGAGCAGCGGCGAGAGGTATGCGTCGATCGTGGTGGTCGAGCAGCGCTCGTACTCGCGAAAGCGCGGCAGGACCTGATGGGAGGTGGAGACGTGCACCCCGGGCAGCTCCCGGCGCAGGTGCGCGGCGATGCGCTGCTCATGCGAGGGATCGAGGTAGGAGAAGAGCAGGCAGATGGCGACCGAGTCGGCCATGCTCGTTCGCACGAGCTCCGCCAGTCGTTGCGGCTCGCCCGCTGCGAGCGGCTCAACCACGCCATTCGGCCCGACCCGCTCCGCGGCCTCGAAGCGCAGGTCCCGCTGGACGAGGGGGGCGGGCTTGGGGGCGCAGAGGCGATAGAGCTCGGGCCGGTTCTGCCGCCCGATCTCCAGCAGGTCACGGAATCCAGCGGTAACGATCAGCGCGGTGCGGGCGCCGCGCTCCTCGAGGAGGGCATTGGTGCCGACCGTCATCCCGTGTGCAAATACCTCAACCTCGCCGGGAGTGGCGCCGGCGCGGTGCAGCACCTCCCGTACGGCCGCTATCACCGCCTCCGACTGGTCGTCCTGGGTGGTTGGACGCTTCGCGGCGTGGATTCGCTCACCGTCGAAGAGGACGGCGTCGGTGAAGGTCCCGCCTACGTCAACTCCAAGCAGCACAGAGTTGACGCTAGCTCAGCGCCACTCCTCACGACGGGTCTTGCCGTCGGGACCCAGGATGATGTGAATGCCGTCCAGTTCGGGATCGATGGTGGGGAAGTCGGTGCGGAGGTGTCCGCCACGCGACTCGCGACGCTCGAGGGCGTTGATGGCGATCGCGGCCGCCAGCGGGTAGGGCTCGCTGAGAAGTTCCTGCAGCTGCTCGGGGCGGCGCACCGGTCCGGCCAGTCGCCAGACGGCGTCACGCGTTGCTTCGGTCGGTGGCTCGAAGCGCCACGCCGGTGGCTCCGGCGGTTCCGCAACCGCCGCATCCTCGACCAGTGCGGCCGCGGCGGCACGCTCGCCGAAGACGAAGCACTCGATCAGCGAGTTGGAGGCGAGCCGGTTGGCGCCGTGGAGGCCGGTGCAGGAGCACTCGCCGACTGCGTAGAGCCCCGCGAGCGACGAGCGGCCGTCCAGGTCGACCGCCACGCCGCCCACCGTGTAGTGGGCCGTGGGGGCGACCGGGACCGGCTCAGAGTGGGGATCGAGCCCGGCTTCGGTCAGCGATTCGAAGACGTTCGGAAAGCGGGCGGGGTCGATGTTGCGCAGATCCAGCAGCACGCTGTCGACACCGTCGGCATCCATGCAATCGAGGATTGCCCTGGCAACCGCGTCGCGCGGCGCCAGCTCGTCCGTAAAGCGACGACCTGAGGCGTCGAGCAGGGTGGCACCCTCGCCACGCACCGCCTCGGTGATCAACCGTCCGTCGAAGGGGGTGCCCGGCATCGCCAGCGCGGTGGGGTGGAACTGACAGAACTCAAGATCGGCAAGGTCCGCCCCGGCTGCCGCGGCCAGCACCGGACCGGCTCCGATCGCGCCCCAGGGATTGGTGGTGCGCCGCCAGAGCGCCGCGGCGCCGCCGGTGGCAAGAACCGTCGCGGTCGATCGAATCGACTCCGTCTCGCTGATCACGCCGTGGCAACGCTCGCCGTCGCTCCAGAGCGCCGCCGCGGAGGCACGCTCGAGCACTTCGATCCTTGGCTCGGCGGCGACCATCGCCGCCAGCTTGGCCGTTACCTCGCGGCCGGTTTGGCTGCCCCCCGAGTGAGCGATCCGGCGACGCGTGTGCCCTCCCTCGAGGCTGAGCTCCAGCTCGCCGTCCGGCTCAAGATCGAAAGCCACACCGCGCGATTGCAGCTCGCGCACGGCTGCCGGTGCTCCCTCGACCAGCACCTGAACGGCAGAGGGCCGGCAGAGGCTGCGCCCAGCGGCGATCGTGTCGGCGGCGTGCTGGGCCGGGGAGTCGCCCGGGTCGAGCGCTGCGGCGAGGCCACCCTGCGCCCAGAAGCTGGCGCTCTCGGATAGGGGCTTGCGGGACACCAGGCAGACAGCCCCGCCGGCCTCGGCCGCGCGCAGTGCGGTCCAGAGGCCTGCAGCGCCGCCGCCGACCACCGCGACGTCGAACTCTGTCTCTGCAGCTATTGCTGCCCCGCTTCCCTGCGAATGGCTTCGATCTGTCCCCGCAGCCAGGCGGCGGCGGATTCGCGCGCCCGGGCATCGGCGTCGGCAATCGCGCCCGCGGCATCGCTTGCCCGCTGTTCCGCCGCGGCCACATGCTTCTCGGCGGCTTCGGCCTGAGCCTCGATCTCCGCCAGCCGGCCATCGGCGGCAGCGATTGCTCGCTCCTTTGCCTCGCGCTCCCGTTTCAGCTCCTCCTCATGGCCGCGGCGAAGCTCCTCCAACTGCTCGGCGGCCCGCAGCCGCTCCTTCTCCAGATCGGCTTCAAGCGCTCTGATCTCCGCTATCGCACGCTGTTCGGCGGCGTCTGCGGCCTCGACTGCGTCTTGCAGTCTCCGTTCGGCCTGCTCCACCTGCGTGCTGAGCTCCTCGGCGCCGGACTCGGATCGCTCCTCGCTCATCGCGCCCAATCTATTACGCGGCAGCGAGAACGGCACGGTAGGCCTCGATCGTCCTCTCGGCCATGCGGGCCGCCGACAGCGCGGCGACGCGCGTGTGTGCTGCGGCGCGGGTCTCCGCGCCTTCGAGGTGCGGCCGGGCTGCCTCGATCCAGACATCGAGATCAAAGGGGGCGCAAAAGGCTCCCGGGACACCTTTCAGCGCGAACGGAGCGATGCCGACCGGGGTGGAGAGGACCGGTGTCTCGCAGGCGAGCGCCTCCAGGCAGGCGAGGCCGAAACCCTCGTAGTCCGAGGTGACGATCACGGCGTTTGCGGCGTTGACCCAGAGCGGCATATCGTCAGGCTCGATCCGGCCGCCGGTCAGCAACTCGGCGCCGGCCGCGGCGGCAAGCTCGGCGGCCCTGTCACCGCGCTTCTCGGGCCGGCCTGGATTGGCCGGAAAGAGCAGGTAGCGGCCGTCGGGATCGAGCCCGAGGGTCTGCCTGGCCTGCGAGCGTGGGAGGGGCCGAAAACGGTTGAGATCGGGCCCGCACGGAAGAACCGCGGAACCTGGTACGGGCGGCAGGCCCGGCCGACCGTCCTCGGCGGCAAACAGAGCCCGCGAAACGGCGGCGACCAAGTCCACGCGCCAGGCGAGCCGTCGCGACATCGGGCCGACGAGCCAGTGGCGAACGTCGGTGCCATGGAAGCTGACCACGAGGGGCCTTGCCCCCGCCAGCCAGGCGCACCAGCCGGGCAGCCCGTAATGGGCGTGGATCAGGTCGAAGCGCTCACGGCGCAGCAGGCGGCGCAGGCGCAAGGTTGCCGGTATGTACTGGCGCGATCCGGGAGGGAAGCCGAATACCTCGACTTCGACGCCGCCGCGCCTGATCTCGTCGATCTGATCGCGGACCCAGCGCCCCCGCTGGGGCGCCGAGGCATCGGGTTCGAAGTTGGTGACGACGAGCACCCGCATCGCGTTGAGCGTATCCACAGCCAAGGTCCTCAACGCACCGTGTCTGCCTTTTCACAGGTTTGCGGCG
>JBAVGD010000300.1:0-6648 GCA_049684635.1 Solirubrobacterales bacterium
ATCAACCCCGAGGCCGGCTTCTTCGGAGTGGCGCCCGGGACCGGCGAGAAGACCAACCCGAACGCGATGGCCAGTATCACCCGCGACTCGATCTTCACCAACTGCGCCAAGACGGACGACGGCGACGTCTGGTGGGAGGGGATGACGGAGGAGACGCCGGCGCACCTGATCGACTGGCACGGCGAGGACTGGACGCCTGACGCCGATCATCCCTCGGCTCATCCCAACGCTCGCTTCACGACGCCCGCATCTGCCTGCCCCTCGATTGCGCCTGAGTGGGAGGACCCGGCCGGTGTGCCGATCGACGCCTTCCTCTTCGGTGGCCGCCGCTCGACCGTGGTGCCTCTGGTGCGCGAGTCGTTCAGCTGGGAGCACGGCGTCTTCCTTGGGGCGATGATGTCTTCAGAGACGACCGCCGCCGCCGCCGGTGAGGTCGGCAAGCTGCGCCACGACCCCTTCGCGATGCTGCCCTTCTGCGGCTACCACATGGGCGACTACTTCGGTCACTGGCTGGGCATGGAGGAGCGCAAGGGGGCCAAGCTGCCGCGGATCTTCTACGTCAACTGGTTCCGCAAGGACGCCGAGGGCAAGTTCCTCTGGCCCGGGTACGGTGAGAACAGCCGCGTCCTGGAGTGGATCTTCCGGCGCTGCGCGGGGACGGCGGAGGCTGACGAGACGCCGATCGGCCTCGTGCCGGCGGCGGGCGAGCTCAACACGGACGGGCTCGATGTCTCCGCGGACGACGTCGCAGAGTTGCTGCGGGTTGATCCCGAGGAGTGGAAGATCGAGTTGCCGGCAATCCACCAGCACTTTGCCCGCTTCGGCGAGCACCTTCCGGATGAGCTGCACAAGCAGCTGGCGGATCTGGAAGAGCGCCTAGACCAAGATTCGTAGCTGCCTTTAGCAAGGCCAGCTATCGTTCTGTGTTTGCAATCGCGCCGCGCTGACGCCAAGTTGACGGCCGTCCTCGTGGGGGCGGTTCTGACTCTCGATCTGCTGTGGAGCCTGTTCGAGGGCTCCACCGGCACGCTCGTGTACGGGTTTCTCGACGAGCCCGCGCACCTGGCGACATGTGCGATCGCGCTGCTTGTCATGGTGGCGTTGACCGGTAGCCGCCTGTCATCGCGTTTCGTACTTGCAGCACTCATCGCCAGCGTCGCCATCGATGTCGATCACATCCCGGCTTATCTGGGATGGCAGGGGCTGACCGGCGCGCTGCCGCGGCCCTATCCGCATTCGCTGCTCGTGGTCGCGATCTTGTTTGGTCTCGGCTGGGCCTCGAAGAATCGCGACACGCGTCAGATCTCGCTCGGCCTTGCCTTTGGCGTTTCCGCCCACCTCCTTCGCGATCTCGCCACGGGCCCTGGCGTGCCACTCGCGTGGCCGCTATCGAACGACGTCTTCACCATGCCGTATGCCCTCTTTGCTGGAGGCCTTGTAGCTGCCGCCTTGGTCGTGATCGCACGATCCGTTTCGGACAGGCGTATTGTCCTAGTTGGTTTGATCCTCGCGGCGGTGGCGGTTTCCGTGGCTCTCCAGCCTCGCTCGGCCGACGCGGCGCAAACGATCAGCCTGGGCACTTACATTCATGGATCGCAGGAAAACCCTTCGCTGATCGACGAATACGGGATGGAGGTTGGGCAAAAGCCCGTCATCGTCAGTTCATATGAGGACTGGACCACGCCGTTGATCGACCAGAACTGGCTGGAAGCCGTTTGGAGTCGCGGCGCCGTTCCCATGATTGCCTGGGAGCCGTGGAGTTGGTCTAACCCAGATGAACGATTCCCATTACGGGCGATCGTCAAGGGCCGCTACGACGGCTATATGCGCAGCTCGGCGCAAGCGGCGGCTGCGTGGGGGGAGCCGATCTTCGTGCGCTTCGCGCACGAGATGAACGGGAACTGGTACCCGTGGGGCCGCGGCCGGGAAGGCAACACTCCCGCCGTCTATAGGGCCGGCTGGCGCCACGTGGTGGCGATCTTCCGTGCCGATGGGGCCACCAACGTGAAGTGGGTCTGGACTCCATACACCGCGAACGGCGGTCGCCACCCTTCCGCCGCTACTACCCCGGCGACAGGTGGGTCGACTGGGCAGGCCTCGACGGCCTCAACGGCGGTTCGGTATTCGACTGGCACTCATTCGCCGAGATTTTCGACGACTCCTGCCGCGAGCTGGTGCGGATGACCGCTCGGCCGCTGATTCTCGCCGAGGTTGGTTCGACCGAGGCCAGTGGGGACAAGGCGGCGTGGTTCTTGCGCGGCCTCAAGCGAGTGATGCCCAAGTTGCCGCATGTTCGCGCGGTCGTCTGGTGGGCCGACGACGGCGACTACCGTGGCGATTTCGGGGTCGATAGCTCGCCGGCGGCTCTGCGGGCGCTCGGCGCGGCGATTGCGGCACCGCGCTACCGGGCGAGCAGGGAGCAGCTGGTGGCGACGCCCACGAAGCTGGGCCGCTCGCCTCACCACCGCCGCGGCATGGGGCGGCACAGACGACCATGAGGGCCGCTCGGCGTTTGAACTCGGTCCGAGCAGCGGCGGTCGTGGTCTGCGCGATTTTCCTCGTCGGTCTGCAGTCTCCAAAGAGGGTGACTGCAGAAGGACGCAGCGTCGCGCTTGGCGCTTACTTCGGCTCGGCCAGCCACCCCCGCCGCCTCGGCCATTACACCCGTCTCATCGGGCGTCCCCCGGCGATCGTCGGCAGTTACGTGCAATGGCGCTTGGCGCCCTTCCAGCGCCAACGGCTGGCTCGGATCTGGGAGAGCGGTGCCCTGCCGCTGGTCACGTGGGAGCCCTGGACCTCGGCAGCCAGACCCTTCCCGCTTCGACAGATCGCCGCCGGCCGTTACGACGCCTACGTACACAGGGCAGCCCGCGCCGCCGCTCGCTGGGGCCAGCCGATCCTCCTGCGTTTCGCCCAGGAGATGAATGGGGGCTGGTACCCCTGGGGTCGGGAACACGTTGGCGCCCACGCATACAAGGCTGCCTGGCGACATCTTGTGCGCGTCTTCCGCGCCGAGGGCGCCCGCAACGTCCGCTGGGTGTGGACCCCGTATGTGAACAGCGACGGTCGTTTTCCCTTCAAGGGTCTCTACCCTGGCGACCGCTGGGTCGATTGGGTCGGCCTCGACGGCTTCAACTGGGGGACGGCGCGTGGCAAGTGGCAGTGGTTCGGCCAGGTGTTCGGGAGCTCCTACCGCATCCTGGCCCGCATAAGCTCTCGACCGATGATCATTGCCGAGACCGGTTCGAGCGAAGCCGGTGGTAGCAAGCCTCGATGGGTGCGGCGGGCGCTGCGCTGGGAAATCCCGAGAATGGATCGAATCCGGGCCCTGGTCTGGTTCGACGAGCCCTTCAACGGCATCGACGTGCGGGTGAACAGCTCGGCTGCGTCGCTGCGGGCACTGCGGTGGGCCATGCGAGCGCCGACCTACCGTTCGGGCCGAGATGCCGTGATCCGGGCTACCGCGCACCTACACTTCTGAGGATGGGAGCGGCTTCAGGCCCCGGGAGGTGCCAAGGGGCGCTCGCTGGACTGCGTTCTCGGGCCACGCTCGCGCCGGCCCTCGTGGCGCTCGTCATTGCCGCCGCAGTGTCGAAGGCGTCCCCAGCGTCGCCTGAGACTGGCACGAAGACCGCGTTTGGTGCCTGGATACCGAACGCCTACGAACACCCGCAGCAGATCGACCGCTACGCGCGCGAGGTGGGTCGCTCGCCGGTGATCGTCAGCCAGTACCCGGACTGGTCGAGTCACCCGTTTACAAGAGCCGCGCTCGAACCGGTTTGGCGCCGTGCCGCCGTGCCGCTCGTGACGTGGGAGCCGTGGGACAGCAACGGGAACGGGATCCCGCTGCGGAGCATCGCCGCAGGTCGCTACGACGCCTACATCCGTCGCTCGGCGGCCGAAGCGGTCGCCTGGGGCCGTCCAATCCTGCTGCGCTTCGCGCATGAGATGAACGGCAACTGGTACCCCTGGGGGAATCGCGACGGCAACAGCCCAGCGCTCTTCGTGCGGACATGGCGGCACGTGGTTCGCATCTTCCGAGAAGCAGGTGCGACCAACGTCGAGTGGGTCTGGGCACCGAACGTGAACGAGCAGGCCGGTCCGGCGCTTTCGCTGCCGATCGTCGGGGGTGGCCCTAGTCACCCTTACCCCTTCACCGCCTACTACCCTGGTGACCGCTGGGTCGATTGGGTCGGCCTCGATGGCTTCAACTGGGGCAAAGGAGGCGAATGGCAATCCTTCACCGAGATCTTCGGCAGCTCCTACGACACCATAATCCACCTCACTCACCGTCCTATGATCGTCACCGAGACCGCCTCGAACGAGCGATTGGGCGACAAGGCGGCGTGGATATTGAGTGCACTGAACGACGAGATCCCGCGCTTTTCCCGCATACGTGCGGTCGTCTGGTTCGACGAAGCCTTCGGCGGTGTCACCGCCCGAGTCGACAGTTCGCCGGCGGCGCTCAGAGCGTTCCGCTCGGCGGTCTCCTCACGTCGCTACTCGCTGTCGAGGCGGGCGTTTCTCGCCACACCGCGCAGCCTGCCGATCGGACCGGCGACGCCCCCCGCGCCGTCCGGGGGCTATGGCGCGCCGTCATTCCTGGAACGGCTTTGGTTCGAGCTTGGCAGGCACCTTCCGTGGTCGGCGCTGGTCATCGCCGCCGCCATCGCCATCGTCGCGGTGGCGCTGAGATTGCTGGTGGGCCGGGTCCAGCGGCCCGGCGGGCAAGCGCGTGAATAGGACCAGCTCCATCCGTGCTCTCGCCTACTTCGGCTACTTCCGCATGTCTGGCCGCAGGCTCGGCGGCGTCTACCGGCAGTTTCGCGCAGAAGACGAAGCGAGGACCGCGGCCGACGGCGTGTCGCCCCGACTTGCCTCCCTGTTGGCGCACGCGCGCCTGAACGTGCCCTTCTATGCCACGGCGCTGCCAAGGCTGGAAGACGTCGAGGCCGATCCGATTCGCGCCCTGAACGAGGTCGCTCCGCTCACCAAGGACCTGATCAGAGAGCGCTTCGATGATCTCCGCTCGAAGGATGTGGCGAGCCGGCGGACGTACGCACAGACCTCGGGTGGCTCGACCGGCGAGCCCGTTCGGTTGATTCAGGACATGGAGTTTCGCGACCGGGACAACGCGATTCAGCTGTTGATGTCCACCTGGACGGGATGGATTCCCGGTGACGCGGAGACGGTGATCACCGGTTCGGAGCGGGACATCCTCGAGAGCAGCATCGGGTTTCGCGCCAAGGTGGCGAATCGCCTCATGCGCCGACGCTACTTCAATGCGTTCCGCATGAATGAGGAGGCGATGCGCAATTGCCTCGCGGCGCTGGACAAAGAGCGCCCAAAGGTGATCCGGGCATACGCCCAGTCGATCGATGACCTTGCGACCTTTGCGCAGCACGAGCGGATGGAGGTCGCGCCGCAGAACGCAATCATCAGCACCGCGGGAACTCTCTATCCGTTTATGCGCGAACGGATCGAAACGATATTTGGCTGCCGAGTATTCGACCAGTACGGATCACGCGAGGTTTCGGGGATCGCCGGCGAGTGCGGCCACGGCCACGGCCTCCACGTGTTCCCGTGGATGAACTTCGTTGAGATTGTGGACGACAACGGCAAGCCGGTAGATGCGGGCACCGAGGGTCGCGTGCTTGTGACATCGCTCTGCAACTACGCGATGCCGATGATCAGGTACGAAATCGGAGACAGGGCGGCGCTGATACCCGCCGACGCGCCCGCTTGTCCGTGTGGACGGCGCGGTCAGCGCCTTGAGAAGATCGTGGGTAGGACCGTCGACACCTTTGTGGCGCTCGATGGCTCGCTCGTCAACGGCGAGTACTTCACCCACTTGCTCTACTTCCGCAACGGAGTCAGGAGGTTTCAGGTAGTCCAGAGGGCGCCTGGGTCGATTGTCTATCGCATAGTCGCCGTGGCAGCCCTGACGGAAGACGAGCAGGCGGAAATAAGGCGCGGCACGCAGGCCGCCATGGGCACCGAGTGCGAGGTCGACTTCGAGTTCGTCGACGACATATCACCCAGTCGTTCGGGCAAGCACCGGTACACGATCCGCGAATGTTGAGGCGCAGGGCGGTGGACGGGAGCGACTCTTCGAAAGCGGGCTCCGCACCGGGGGCACCGAGCGATTTACTCATACTCTGTTATCACGCTGTAAGCCGTCGCTGGTCGAGTCCGCTCGCCGTTCATCCGGATCGCCTGGCGGCCCAGATCCGCTTTTTGCTGCGACGGGGGTATACGGCAAAGACGCTCTCTGCTGCCGTGGCCGAACCAGCCAGGCGTACCTTTGTCGTAACGTTCGACGACGCATACCGTTCGGTTGCGGTCGAGGGGCTGCCGGTGCTTGAGCGACTGGGCGTTCCGGCCTCGCTTTTTGTTCCCACCGACCTGGTCGACGAGCGCGGCCTGATGACCGAGCTGATCCGCATCCCGGACGATTGGGTTGGTGACGAGGAGGACATGCGTGGCATGTCGTGGGAGGAGGTGCGCGGACTTGCTACGGCCGGCTGGGAGGTGGGGTCTCACACTTGCTCCCATCCGGATCTGACTCAGCTGGAAGCTGAACAGGTTCAGTCGGAGCTGCAACGGTCGCGCTTGATCTGTTAGAACGAGCTGCAGTCAGTATGCGAC
>JBAVGD010000301.1:0-11563 GCA_049684635.1 Solirubrobacterales bacterium
AGCCGATACGTGGACACGATCTACCTCTGGCAACTCGGTGTGGCTGAGGATCTGCGCAGCCCGGCACCTGCTTGCGGCGGCTACGGAGGCGGCGTCGGAGCGCGGATACCTCGCAGCTCACGTTTCGATCGCAGCGGACAACCAAGTCTGATCCGCTGCGGGCGACGAGAGACGGACCCACGCGGCGACTACAAAATCGCCCTGCGAACGCACTTCGCTCCGGATAGCGGGGCAAAGTGCGTTCGCACCCCCTTTCTCAGGCCTTTGCGGCACCGGGTGTGCCTGAGAGCCCAGTAACCTGAGTCCGAAGTTCGCACCCCCTTCTCAGGTCACTAGCCGGGGAAGGGCTCCTTTTCGCGCTCGCCGGGGGTGTAATCGGACTCGGGCTCAAGCGTGTTGCGAATCCCGTCGCGCAGCTCGGACGTGTTCTCATGCCCATGCACGGAGGCCGCATGCTGGGCGGCGGCGTCAACCACCTCGTCCTCCTCCCCAATGATCGTCAACGTGCAGTTGCTCTCGCTCTCGAAGCGGCGGCAATCGGCCATCACTCGGCTCATCTCAATCTCCCAATCTGTCGCGGGGGGTTGGCGCGCAGCTCGCACGCCTTACGGCGCGTGGTCTATACCCGACCCGGTTCGGAGTCAAGGGGCCGGTTGGGACCCGTAACCTCGATCGGGGATGGGTTGGATTCGCTCGCCGCGATCTCCGGGACGAGCTTGTCGATGAAGACCTCGACAAGCTTCGGGTCGAACTGAGTCCCCGCGCAGCGGCGCAGCTCTTCGGCCGCGTGGTCGGTTGTCAGTGCCGGCTCGTAGGGGCGTCCCGACGTCATGCTGCTGAATGCATCGCAGATCAGGATGATCCGTGCGCCGAGGGGAATCTCCTCGCCGGCCAGGCCGTCGGGGTAGCCGCTGCCGTCCCAACGCTCATGGCTCGAGCGGACGACGCCCGCCACCTCGCGCAGGGCTGGGGCCGCGGCAAGCACCCTTTCGCCGATCAGGGTGTGGTTCCGCATCAGACTCCACTCACCCTCGCTCAGTGGCCCCTCCTTGTGGAGGATCTCGTCCGGGATTGCGATCTTGCCGATGTCGTGCATCTCGGCGGCTCTGACGACGACATCGAGGTCCTCCGCATCCAGCCGCAGCGCGCGTCCCAGCGCGGAGGCGAGGCCCGCCACACCGTTGAGGTGCCGATCCAGCTCCGGCTCGCGCTCTCGCAACAGGCCGAGCAGGACGCTGCGGGCCTGGCTCACGGCCGAGTCGGCGCGCCGCCCCTTCGTCGTGTACATGCGGCGATCGGCGAGTCGCAGCGCGTCGGTCGGCGCCGCAGCCTCCGCCGGCAGCTTCACGATGCCATAGGACGCCTGGATGGAGAAGCCGGGACCCTGCTCGAACAGGGCACCCTCGCCGGCCCGGACGATCGTTTCGGGGGTTGCGTCGCGTGTCGAGACCAGCACGCAAAACTCATCGCCACCGAGACGGTAGGCCTTGCCCCACGGTGTCATGGCCTCGCGGAGGCTGGCGCCGAGACGTCGCAGGAGGTCGTCTCCGGCCGCGTGTCCGAAGCTGTCGTTGTAGGTCTTGAAGCCGTTGAGGTCGAAGAGCGCGAGCAGCATCGGATCGCTCGGTGAGGTGGCGACCGCGCGGTTCAGGTCGACCATCAAGCTGCGCCGGTTTGCCAGCCCGGTTAGAGCATCCGTCACCGCCTCTTCCTGACTCGAGGCGAGAATCCGCGTGTTGAGGCTGAAGGTCACGCTGAGGCGGGCAAGGACCGCGAGCAGTGAGGCAACCCCGAAGCCGACGGCGATGGAACCAACCGGGACAAAGCTTCCGACCGCCAGCAGGGCAATTACCGTAGTTGCCAGCCCAAGGGAGAGGACGATCGAGCGCGCGCCCGGCTCGGGCGCCGGCCGCAACGCGCTGCTCGGGCGCCATGCCGCCCAGGCAAGCAGGAGGAAGGCAAGCGGCCAGCCGATGCTGGCGATATTGAGGGCGTCTGTGGACTGACCACCGACTGAGAGATATACGACGTCTGAAACGCCGAAGAGCATGATCGCCGCGGCAAACAGCAGCCAGGTGCCATGCGTCCACCAGCGAGATGTCGTTAGGGCGGCCGCGAGGAGACCGAGCAGCACCAGGTCCGCGCACGGGTAGGCCAGGCTTACGGCGACACCCAGCGTGCTTCCCCCGATTGCTTCGAGGACGGGTGGGAAGATGAGCGCCGCAGCCACGGCCGCTACCGCGAGTGCCGCGATCAGGGCATCTACCCAGGCGAAGGGATCGACTCGCTTGGAACGCGCCCGCAGTAGCAGGACCAGGGCGAGATAGCTCGCAGGATAGAAGGCGAGGAACAATCCGTCGGCGGGGGAGGGGACCGGCGCCGGGCTGGCGTAGTAGAGGACGACGGAGTAGTAGGTCTGTCCAAGGGACCAGAGAAGAACCCCGATGCCCAGACTCAACCAGGCGCGCCGCTCGGCGGGGACCACGATGGCGCGCAGGAGGATCGCGCCCGCGGCGCCAAGCAGCACCAGGTCATACGCCCAGCGCCCGAAGGCGTCCTGCAGGCCCGAGGACCCGACGGGTCCCAGCGTCACGACGGCGTAGCTCGCCAGCACGACCCCAAGGCCACCCAGCATCGCGATCACCACTCGAGTGGGTAGGACGCGCTGGAACGTACTTGACGCGTTCACACTCCGCCATCGGCTGCCGAGGAGGATGGCTTGAGCCGTGGAGGCTGCAGCTCAATCGCTTTCCGCCTGAAGCCGGCCGCTGTCCGCTGCGGTCGCTGGCAGAGTGGCGCGGGGGGTGACGATCGGAAAACCCGGGTCCGGTTCGTCGAGCAGGCTCAGCAGCTCGCCGAGCTTCACCGCATCGCCCTCCACCCGCAGGCGTCCCTTTTCCGCAAGCTCGCCAAGGTCCGCGGTTTGCAGCAGCACCTGATCGAGTGCCTCGCGCTCGATGACCAGCGTCGCGTCCGCCTCGGGCGCGTGCCTTCCAGGGCGATGGCGCAGCACCCCGTTTTGGAGCGCGATCGCGTGCTCCTCGCCGGGGTCGGTGATCACCCAGTCGATTCGCAGACGGGTCTCCCAGGCCCGCGGCCCGTCCAGCCTGATCGCCATCGCGTCGAGCAGCTGGGCGACCGAGAGGTTGGCGACGATGTCGGGAGGGGCCGCCGCGGTCGGCGTGCCCGCAATCCCCTCGCGCAGCTCCCTGGCGCCCATCAGGAAGAAGTTGCGCCAGGTTGCGTTCTCGGCTCCATAGCCAAGCTGCTCGAGCGTGTCCGCCTGGAGCTCTCGCGCGGCGCGGTTCTCCGGTTCGGCGAAAACGACGTGGTTGACCACCTCGGCCACCCAGCGGTAGTCGCCCGCGTCGAATGACTCGCGCGCCTTCGCCAGCACCGCCTCCGCGCCTCCCATGAACTCGACATAGCGGCGCGCCTGCTCGGCTGGCGGGTGCTCCCAGAGGTGGGCGGGGTTGCCGTCGAACCAGCCCATGTATCGCTGGTAGATCGCCTTCACGTTGTGGCTGATCGAGCCGTAGTACTCGCGGCAGTGCCACTCGCGAGCGAGGCTCGGTGGCAGCTCGACCAGCTCGGCGATCTCCGGTCCGGTGTAGCCCCTGTTCAGCAGCCGCAGGGTCTGGTCGTGCAGGTACGAATAGAGGTCGCGCTGCTTCTCGAGGTAATCGACGATCCGCTCGCTTCCCCAGCAGGGCCAGTGGTGCCCGCCGAACAGGACGTCGGAGTCGCGGCCGAAGAGCTCGATCGCCTCGTCCAGGTAATGCGCCCAGATTCGCGGATCGCGCACCAGGGCACCCCGCGGGGTGAGGATGTTGTGCATGGCGCGAGCAGCGTTGTCGGCGATGCAGAGCGCTTTGCGGTCGGGGAGATGGATGTTCATCTCCGCGGGCGCCTCGGTTCCGGGAGTGAGCTGGAAGACCATCCGCACTCCGTCGACGACCTCCTCCTGCCCTGTTCTGCTGACCTCTACGGTGGGCGGTATCAGGGTGATCGTGCCGAGCGAGGTCGTCTGCCCGAGGCCGGATCCGATCTGCCCGTCCGGTCCGCGTTGCAGGAGCGCTCCGTACATGTAACCCGCCCGGCGCCCCATTGCCGTGCCGGCGAACACGTTCTCGCTGACGGCGTGGTGGAGGAACCCCGCCGGCGCGAGGACGGGGATCTCGCGGGTGTCGATCTCCTCCTGGGAGACGATTCCCTTGGCGCCTCCGAAGTGGTCGACGTGGCTGTGGGTGTAGATCAGGCCGGTCACCGGTCGCTCGCCGCGATGCTTGCGATAGAGGGCGAGTGCCGTTGCCGCGGTCTCTGCGGAGATCAGCGGATCGAGCACCACGATCCCCTGCTCACCCTCGATCACATGCATGTTCGAGAGGTCGAAGCCGCGCAGCTGATAGATGCCCGGCGCCAACTCGAACAACCCCGCTATTCGGCTCAGGCGGCTCTGGCGCCAGAGGCTCGGGTGCGCCGTGTCGGGCGGGTCGTCCTCGAGGAATCCGTAGGACTCCAGCTCCCACGCCGTCCGGCCATTGCCGGTTTCGACGACAGCCGGCTCGAAAGGTGCGATCAGGCCGCGCCGGGCGTCGTCGAAGTCCTCCTGGTCCTCCAGCGGCAACCCTGCAAGCGCCTCCCGGTTCTGCGCGGCGATTCGAGTGCTTGCCGGCTTCCGGGTGCCGCTCACTACTTCCGCTCCGCCTCGGCGATCAGCCACGGGGACGGCCGGTACGCCTCGCCGTGCCTTTGCTCGAGTTCGGTGAGCAGCTCCACGGCACGCGTGGCGCCGATCAGCCCGGCGAACTCGTGCGGTCCCAGCGGCCAGTTGAAGCCCAGCCGCATGGCTGTATTCATGTCGGCGCCGGATCCCGCGTCCTCTTCAAGGGCGAAGGCCGCCTCGTTGGCGATTTGGGCAATCAGGCGAGGAAGGATCCGCGGCGCTGCGGGGTCGATCTTTGCCAGCTCACCGGGATCGAGCGTCGGCGGTTTGATGCCGAGGTCGGGGTCCGGCTCGCGGTGACGCTCGTTCTCGCTGTACCGGTAGAAGCCGAGGCCGGTCTTTCGGCCGCGGTTGCCTTCCTCGACCATCCGTTCCTGGAGCGCGCTTGGCCGCCAGCGCTCCGGCTTGCCTCCCTGTTCGTAGAAGGAGTGCGCGACGCTGAGGTTGACGTCGAGGCCGATCAGGTCCAGCAGCTCGAAAGGCCCCATGCGAAAGCCGCCCCCCAGGCGGCAGACGCGGTCGATCGTCGGCGCGTCGGCGACCTCGTGCTCGAGCATTCGCAGCGACTCCAGGGAAAATGGACGGGCCAGGCGGTTGGCGATGAAGCCGGGGGTGTCCCTGGCTCGGATCGGGGTGCGACCCATGCGTTCGGCGACCTCGGCGACGGCGTCGACGGCATCCGCAGAGGAGTGCTCAGTGGCCACGACCTCGACCAGCTTCATCACCGTCGGCGGGTTGAAGAAATGCATGCCGACCACGCGTCCCGGCTCCGGCAGATCGCCGCCGATGTCGGTCACCCGCAGCGACGAGGTGTTGGTGGCCAGGATCGTGTCCGGACCGCAACTCATCGCCAGCGACGCGAACAGGGTGCGCTTCAGCGTCAGGGACTCCGGCGCCGCCTCGATGATCAGGTCGCATTCGCTGAGGTCCCCGATCATCGGAACGTCGATCAGGCGCAGGGCCGCGGCCTCCGCCTCGTCGGGGGTCCAGTGCTTGCCCTCGCCCCTGCCCAGCGCGTCTCCAATGGCCGCCGCGGCCCTGTCGAGGGCGTCTTCGTCCGGGTCCCAGATCAGGGTCTCATAGCCGCCGAGGCTGGAGAGCATCGCTATCCCCGTGCCCATCGTGCCGGCACCGACGACGCCGATCTGCTCGACGTTCATCGGCCCTCGAACTTCGGCTCGCGCTTCTCGATGAAAGCGCGCATGCCCTCGACCCGGTCCTCGGTCGCCATCGCCAGCTCGTACAGGCGCCTCTCGTTTTCGAGTCCCCCCGACATCGCGGTCTCCTCCGCCACAAGGACCGCCTGCTTGGCGAGGCGGGCGGCGATTGGCGGGCGCTTGGCCACGGTCCGGGCCAGAGACATAGCCTCCTCCAGCCAGCCGCCGCCCTCGACGACCTTGTTGACGAGGCCGATTCGCAGCGCCTCATCGGCGTCGAAGCGGCGACCGGTGAGGACGTACTCCATCGCTCGCTGCTTGCCGACCACGCGCGCGAGTCGCTGAGTCCCGCCGCCGCCGGGAATGATGCCGAGGTTGATCTCAGGCTGACCGAAGGTGGCGCTGTCCGAGGCGACGATCATGTCGCAGGCCAGCGCCAGCTCGCAGCCGCCGCCCAGCGCCCAGCCCGAGACTGCGGCGATCAGGGGCGTCTTGATCGCTGCGACCCGGCGCCAGAACGCGGCCGCCGGGTGATAGAGGGCTTCCGCGAAGCTGCGCTCGCTCATCGCCTTGATGTCGGCGCCGGCGGCGAAGACTTCGTCGGATCCGGCGACGACGACGCAGCGCACGTCGGGGTCCTGGTCGAGCCGCTCCAGCTCGCCGGCAATCTCCTCCATCATCTCCGGCGAGAGCGCATTGCGCGCCTCCGGCCGGTTGAGCCGCAGCAGCGCGACGTGCTCGTCGACGGAGGTCTCGACCAGCTTCGCCATCTGCCTATTCGGTCATCGGGGTCATCGCGTTGATCCCCGTCGCCGCCCGCCCGATGATCAGCTTCTGGATTTGGGAGGTCCCCTCGTAGAGGGTTGTCACGCGAGCGTCGCGCAGGTAGCGCTCGACCGGGTAGTCGTCGACATAGCCGGCGCCGCCGTGGACCTGGATCGCCAGGTTCGCGCACTCGACGGCCGACTCGGTCGCGTAGAGCTTGGCGACCGAGGTCTCCATCGTGTTGGGCTTGCCTTCGTCCTTGAGGACCCCCGCGCGGTAGACGAGCATCCGGGCCGCGTCACGCTTGAGGATCATGTCGGCGATCATCTCCTGGACCAGCTGGAAGCGGGCCAGCGGCACCCCGAACTGCTTGCGCTCCTTCGCGTAGGTGACCGATGCGTCAACGCAGCCGTCGCAGATCCCGACGCAGCCGGCGGCGACGCTGTAGCGGCCGTTGTCCAGCGCGCTCATCGCAACTTTGAAGCCATCGCCGATCTCGCCGAGCATCGCGTCCTCGCCGACCTCGACTTCGTCGAGCGAGAGCTCCGCGGTGTCGGAGGAGCGCAGACCGAGCTTGCCGTGGATCTCCTGCGAGGTGAATCCCTTGCTGTCGTTCGGGACCAGGAAGCAGGCCAGCCCGCGGTGTTTCAGGGCCGGGTCGGTCTGGGCGAAGATCAGCGCCACCTCGGAGTAGTTGCCGAGGGAGATCCACATCTTCTGGCCGCTGATCTTCCAGCCGGAATCCGTCTTGGTGGCGCGCGTGCGCAAGTTGGCCGCGTCCGAGCCGGTGTCCGGCTCGGTCAGCCCAAAGCAGCCCAGAGCCTCTCCTGAGCAGAGCCGCGGCAGCCACTTCTGCTTTTGCTCCTCGGTCCCCCAGCGCTCGATTGAGCCCGCCACAAGCGACGTTTGCACGGAGACGACGGTGCGGGCCGAGGAGTCGGCCCGGCCGACCTGCTCGACGATCAGGCCGTAGCCGATGTAGTCGAGGCCGCGGCCGCCGTACTCCTCGGCAACCGGCGCTCCCAGGTAGCCGACCTCGCCGAGCTTGCTCGCAAGCTCGCGGTCGAAGCGCGCGGCGCGATCGTTGTCGCGGACGCGGGGCATGATCTCGCGGTCGGCGAACTCGCGCGCCGCTTCGGAGATCAGGCGCTGCTCATCGGTCAACTGGAAGTCCATCTCACCCCTGCTTTCTAAGTTCTCTCAGCATCAGCCCGACGGGGTTTCAGCTCGCATTTCAGTGGCCGCAACGCGTTGTTCATGGATTCCACGTCGATGCTGGCCAGCTCCTCGCTTACGGTCCTTGACATTGGCGCGGCGAGGCTACCGCTTCCCGCCACGAAACGACCTGGCTGGGACGATGCCCTTCGTGCCCGATCGCGAGCAGAACGGGGGCCGTTCAGGGCCCTTGCTCAACCGGCCGGCTTCGACTGCTTCCAGTTGTCGACCCTGACGAACCAGCACGAAAGCATGTAGGCAACAGCTGCCATCTTGTGCTGGTGCTTTGGAGCGAACGACCCCAGGGCTGCGTTGGCGGCGCGGAAGGCCTGCTCCGGATCGACGCCCTGCCGCGCGTGGAACTCGACGTTCTCCGGCAGGCCGTTGTAGAACCAGGAGTGCGCGATTTCATTCCAAACGGTCCCCTTGAATTGCTTGAACTCGTCGGGAATGTCGTCCATCGCCGGCATCCAGTCCAGGGCGTGGGCCGGGAACGCGACGTCAGCGCCGGTCAGGTCTGGGACGGGAAGCTCAGCTTGATCGGCCATGCCGGCCAGCGTAGCGCCATGCGGAAGGCTAGTTGGGCATGTTCTCGAAGACGGTCGCCAGCCCCTGCCCGACGCCGACGCAGAGCGTTGCGATCCCGTAACGGCCGCCGCGGCGACGCAGCTCGTGGGCCAGCGTGGTGGTGAGGCGGGCGCCCGAACAGCCGAGCGGGTGTCCGAGGGCGATGGCGCCGCCGTTGACGTTGAGTCGCTCTTCGTCGATCCCGAGCTCGCCCACGCAGGCCAGGACCTGGGCCGCGAAGGCCTCGTTTAACTCGATCAGGTCGATCTCGTCGATGGTGAGCCCGGCTGCCGCAAGCGCGCGTGGCACCGCCTGTGCCGGTCCGATGCCCATGAAGGCCGGATCCACGCCGGCGACGCCGAAGGAGACGATCCGGGCGAGCGGTTGTGCTCCCAGCCGCTCCACCCCCGCCTCGGATGCGATCAGCGTGCAGGCCGCCCCGTCGTTGAGGGTCGAGGCGTTGCCGGCGGTCACCGTGCCACCCTCGCGGAAGACCGGGCGGAGGGTGGACATCTTCTCCAGCGAGGCATCGGGCCGGGGGCCCTCGTCGACCTCGACGGTGACCGTCTCACGGCCCCGCGGGGCGTCGATCGGGACGATCTCCTCGGCGAAGCGCCCGCCCTCGCTTGCGGCCACCGCTCGCCGGTGGCTGCGCAGGGCGTACGCGTCCTGGGCCTCGCGGTCGACCCCGTAGCGCTCGGCGACGTTCTCAGCTGTCTCTCCCATCGACTCGGTCGAGACCCCTAGCTCTGCCATGCGGGGATTGATCAGGCGCCAGCCGAGCGTCGTGTCGTGCATCGTCTGCTCGCCGCGCGGCAGGGCTCGCTCGGGCTTGGCGATCACCCACGGCGCCCTGCTCATCGACTCGACGCCACCGGCCAGGTAGAAGTCGCCCTCGCCGAGCTTGACCGCGCGGGCGGCGGCGTTGACCGCCTCGAGCCCGGAGGCGCAGAGGCGGTTGATGGTCGCTCCGGGAACGCTTGCCGGCAAGCCTGCAAGCAGCGCCGCCATCCGCGCCACGTCGCGGTTGTCCTCGCCCGCCTGGTTGGCGGCGCCGAAGTAGACGTCGGTGATGCGGGCGGGATCGACGCCGGTTCGCTGCACCACGGCACGGATCACATGTGCCGCGAGATCGTCGGGTCGCACGCCCGAGAGTGCGCCGCGGTAGGCGCCCATGGGCGTGCGGATTGCGTCCACAAGATAGGCCTCTGCCATGAGCGGCATTAAAGGGGAAGGGCGGCCCAGGCGTATCCTTGCCCGGTGGGTGTCGTCCTGGCAACGGTCGCCATGCTGCTTCTGATGGTCGGCGTGCTCCTGCTGGTGGGTCACTTCTATCCCGCCAGCAGCGCCGAGCTCATCGACTGGAAACCGACACGCTCGCCGGAAGTCGAGGCTCAAAACGAAATCGACGATGTCAGGCAGATGCTCGAGGCCCAAAACGAAATGCGCCGCCGCCGCGGCGCCCCGGAGCTCGACGAGGCCAAGCTGCGGGCGGAAGTCGAAGCCGAGGAGCTGGAGCGGCTGCGGCGTGGCGATCCGTTCGGGGAAGCCTAGGAAGCGGAGACCCGTATGGCGCGGGCGCTGATCGTCGGCTGCGGATGTCGCGGGCGCTTGCTCGGCGAGCGGCTGATTGGCGAGGGGTGGGCCGTGCGCGGCACAACCCGTCGCGAGGAGGGCCTCGCCGCCATTGAAGCTGCCGGGATCGAGGCCGCCGTCGCCGATCCCGATCGACCTGGGACGCTGCTGGAGCTGATCGACGGCGTCACCGTCGTGCATTGGCTGCTCGGGTCGGCGCAGGCGGAGCCGGAGGTGATCGCCGCAATCCATGGACCGCGGTTGGAGCACTTCCTGGAAAGGCTCGTGGACACTCCGGTCAGGGGGTTCGTCTACGAGGCCGCCGGCCGGGTCCAGTCACACCACCTCGCTCACGGCTCAGAGCTGGTGAGGACGGCTGCCGCGACATGGCACATCCCCATCGAGGTGGTTGCGGCTGACCCTGGCGATCCCGCCGCCTGGGCCGGGGAGATACTCGCGGCCACGCTCCGCGTCGTTCGGTGACCTGCGCCGTCCTTCCTTACGACCTGTACCTCCATCGCTAGGCCCGGCCTTGGCTGTGGCCCACGGGGCCGGGCATAGGACTTTGGCCGACGGGGCCCGGGCACCGGATATATCTAGACTCGGATGGGAATTCAGTAGATACACATACCTCGGATACGCATACCTCGGGAGAAGGCGGAGGTTGGGATGAGCTACGCGAAGGATGTCCTGGTCGAGACCGACTGGGTTGCCGAGCACCTCGATGACGACTCGATCCGCATCGTCGAGGTGGACGAGAATCCCGCGCTGTACGCGGAGGCCCATATCCCTGGCGCAATTGGCTTCGACTGGCGAGTCGACCTCCAGGACCAGGTGAAGCGGGATTTCCTGGGGCCGGAGGACTTCGGCGCTCTGATGGGCAGCCGCGGTATCTCCAACGACCACACGGTGGTCCTCTACGGCGACCGCAACAACTGGTTCGCCGCCTACACCTACTGGTACTTCCGCTACTACGGTCACGACAAGGTGAAGCTGATTAACGGGCCGAGGGAGAAGTGGATCGCCGAGAGCCGCGAGACGCGCTCGGAGGCACCCGATCACCCGGCGGCCACGTTCACGGCCGAGGCCGGGGACGAATCGATCCGCGCCTTCCGCGACGAGGTTCGCGAGGCGATCGAGTCAGCCACCAACCTGGTCGATGTCCGCAGCCCGCAGGAGTACTCAGGCGAGCTGATCGCCATGGCCGGCTACGAGCAGGAGGGAGCGCAGCGCGCGGGCCACATCCCCGGAGCCGCATCCGTTCCCTGGGCCCAGGCCGTAAAGGAGAACGGCACCTTCAAATCGGCCGACGAGTTGCGCGACCTCTACACCTCAAAGGGCGTGATCGACGGCGACAACCCGATCATCGCCTACTGCCGGATCGGCGAGCGCTCGGCCCACACCTGGTTCGTGCTGCACGAGCTGCTCGGGCAGGAGGACGTCAAGAACTACGACGGGTCCTGGACCGAGTGGGGAAACCTGGTCGGCATGCCGATCGAGAAGGACGTTTAGCGCTCTGAGTGGCGGGTGCTCGTGTGGCGCTTTTCCTCCGCATAGC
>JBAVGD010000302.1:0-2275 GCA_049684635.1 Solirubrobacterales bacterium
GTTCTCCGCCTCATGCTCTGTGTCGAACGCGCCGATCACAAGATACGTCTCCGTGCAGGCCGATTCCGGGGCGGCAACCAGCGGGTTAGCGATCACCGAGTACGGGCCGTCGTGGTCCTCACCATAAGCGGCATGGAGCAGCGTCTTCCAGTTCGGCACCCATTGCCGATTATTCGTGACCGAATCCGGATCGATCCACTTGATTTCGCGACCCATCACGTGCAGCGCGATCGCCCCGGGCGAGCCCTGGTCCACGTAATTGCGGAATTTCGCACGCAGCCCAAAGGGGACAAGCGAAGAAACGCGCTGGTCCATCGTCGGATATCCCTCGGCGCGAACCTTCTCAATGATCCCAACGCCCTCGTTGAAACGGACAAAGACGTTGTAAGCGTCGAGGTTCCGGGTCATCGGCTCCCCGATGCTGTTGCCGCGAACCGTCTGGACCGTACAGCCCCCGCTGTGCTCCCGATCCCAGAGGAAGTAGGAGACGCCACCCCGGATCTTCACCCCAGGAAAGCAGTCCTTCGACTGAGGATAATCAACGACCCTGGCAAGGCGATGGTCCTTGAGCATACGAGCCCGATACTGCTCGAGTCCTAGTCCGCCCGCAAACCACCGCGATGGAGTAATCATTAGGACGTAGCGAGGATCCATCTGAATCGCCTTCTCGACAAACAGCTGATAGATCGGCTTAGTGCGCGTGTTTCCATCGCTGTCGATCTGGTACGGCGGGTTTCCCACGATCACGTCGAACTTCATGTCTCCCATCTCCTCGGTCGGGTACGCCCCGTGGATGAAGGCGTAGGCGTAGTTCTCGCGGTCAGGGCCGCGCTCCAGGTCCTCGGGCGCGCCGCAAATCGTGCAGCGGTCGCTCTTGTTGAACTCGTGCTCCGCTCGGACGAACGGGATGTTTCCGTCGTCTGAGTCCATGCGGATAACCGAGTACTCGTTCGCCGCATGGCGTGAGTAGTAGACGGTGCGGCGCGAAACGATCCCGGTCAGCTCGGTGATTCCACAGCCGAAGATCATGTTGCGGAAGATGTGCTCGCGCCGCTTCTCGAAGTCGGGCTCCCACTCGAGCAGCCCGTCGAACAAGAGCCGCTTGACAATCTCGCGCAAGAACACGCCGGACTTGGAACACGGATCGCACCAGCGATAGTCGGGGTTCGTCCAGACCTCGTCGGGCAGCAGGTCAAGCATCGCGTTCGCCAGCTTCGGCGGCGTCGGCACCTCGTCACTCGAGAGTTGAGCAAGGCATTCAAGGATGTCGGGGACGTGCTGTCGCTCTTGGACCGGCATCAGGCGGCCTTTTGCTGAGCGGAGTCGGCGGTGGACGGCTCGGTCAGATGCGCCAGTTCGGAGTAGTGGACCGGCGCCTTGTCGTGCCGAGGCGGCGGCGAGAGCAGATTCGGCTCGCCGGCGGCGGGGTCGAGCGGCCGGGACCACTCGCGGACGAACGTGCCGCCGCTGTCAGCCTTGTACTCGACCAGCTCTATCTCGGCAACGTCGACGAGCGAGTCGGCGCAGATGACGTTGGTCGCGAGGATCGCCTCGACCGCCGCGGCGAAGCCGGCTGTCGGCCCATCGGCACCCAGCTGCCCCTCGACGTGCGTGCCGATCGCCGATCGCATCCGCTCGTGCGACTCGCGCACGTTGTCGTCGCAGATGTCGATCCCGTAGATCGAAGCAAGACAACGCAGAACCCGGTGCTCAAAGCACTCGCCATGCCCGTAGCGCCGCGACGTCACGTACTTGAGCTTGCGACGCAGAATCTCGACAAGGAAGTTGCCGTGGCCGCAGGCCGGCTCGAGGAAAGACCGATCCGTGTTGCCGGGATTGCGAGCACCCGGGAACATGTCCGGTACCAGGTCGAGCATCGCGTTGACCTCTCGCTCATGCGTGTAGACCTCAGCCAAATCCCGGACACGCTTCCGCGACTTGATCTGGTCGTGGCGCGCGCGACCCCTTTGCGTAACCGCGAGAGCCTTCCGCAACTGAGCCTCCACGCTAGGAGTTTCCCATCGGCAGCACTCGGAATGGCGCCAGCCCCAGGCCGTCTCCTATTTAAAGAGCCAGCTCCGCACATCTCGCCCCCGCAACGCATTAAGAGTTGAGGACTCGCTCGTCGACAACGGGGCCAGCGATCACAACCGAGTGTCCAAGACCGCGAACTCGCGGCCCAAATGTGTGGTCCAAGCCTCCTGGTTGGCCCAGCTTGCCCCCTGTACTGAACGGCAGCGGCGGGACTCGAACCCGCGACCTCCGGCGTGACAGG
>JBAVGD010000303.1:0-9218 GCA_049684635.1 Solirubrobacterales bacterium
GCAGTCGCGAAGTGTGGCACAGTGACAGTCACTGTGTTGGGTGGTCAGTTCGATCGTGACCCTACATTGCCGGCCAAGGGGATGCAGGTTGACCGAGCCGCGGTCAGACGGTCAGCTCGGCCTGGCGCTCGGGTGAGATTCGGATCACATTCCACGCCAGGCCGAGCTTCTCGAGTGCGGTGATGATCAGGGCTGAGGGGTCGAGCTCCCAGACCCTCAAGCCATGGGCGGCGGAGCGCGGGAAGGCATGGTGATTGTGATGCCAGGACTCCCCAAGCGATGGCAGGGCCAACCAGAAGACATTGGTTGATCGATCCTCCGTGCCGAAACGCCGGCTGCCAAGGAAGTGGCATACGGAGTTGACGCTCCAGGTGACATGGTGGACGAAGAAGATCCGGACCAGACCGCCCCAGAGCAGAGCGGTCGCGGCACCCGCGAGCGTCCCCGTCGCGAAGTATCCGGCCAGCGCCGGGATGGCAAGGCTTGCAATCACCAGGAGCACGAAGTGGCGGGCGATCGTTCGCATGCCTGCGTCCTCGTAGAGATCGGGCGCGTAGCGCTTCCAGTCCGCGCGCCCCTGTGTTGACAGCAGCCAGCCCGTGTGGGCATGCCACAGGCCTCCCAGCGCGCCGCCGATCCCGTGCTTGCGGCCCACATGAGGGCTATGAGGGTCGCCCTCCCTGTCCGTGTGGGCGTGATGCTTGCGGTGGTCGGCAACCCAGGAGATGACAGGGCCCTGCACGGCCATCGAGCCGAACACGGCGAATCCATACTCCAGCGGTTTCGACGTTTGAAATGACCGGTGCGTGAGCAGGCGGTGAAAGCCGACCGTGATGCTGATCGCCGTCAGCATGTACATGACGACGGCGATTACGAGGTCAGAGGTGGAGACCAGGCTGTTCCAGAGCAGCGCGATTGCCGCGACTGTCGCCAGGAACGGGAGCACGACAGCGGCAAGGTTGATGGCTTTCTCGGCTTTGGTCATCGATTACGAGGGGCTGGGCAGGGGGTTCCGCTTAACCTTTTCGGTGGAACGTCAGCGGCTGGCCGCGGGCGGATTGACGAAAAGGTACAAGACGCTCCACCCCCTACCCAGCCCCTCGTAGCCGGTTACACGAAGGAGAGGCAAGCCTGCCCCGTCGCTCCCAGATCCCCGACGAGCGCCTTACGCAGTGCGAAAGCCAGGGTGCCGGGTTGACCGGCGGCGAATTGGGGGGAGACGTCAGCCGTGGCGCTTCCGGGGGACGGTGCGGAAGATCATGTCCCAGAGGGGCGAGGAGACGCCGAAGCCGTAGCGGTGGTCCTGGAAGTGGTGGCGCATGTGCTGCTCGCGGAGGCGCCTGCCGAGCTCGGACCTGGGCACGAAGTGATGCACGTAGTAGTGCGTGTAGTCGTAGACGAGGTAACCGGCCATGAACCCGGCGAAGATTGGATAACCCGCCGGCGTGCCGAAGAGCAGCACGAAAGCCAGCAGGAAGAGTGCCGCGAGCGGGATCGAAACGGCCGGTGGCATCACCAGGCGCAGCTTGTCGTTCGGGTGATCGTGGTGAATGCCGTGAATGATGAAGTGCATGCGCCTGCCGGCGCTGTTGTCGGGTTCCCAGTGGAAGACGAGCCGGTGAAGCCAGTACTCGGTCAGCGTCCAGGTGCCGATCCCGGCTGCGGTCAGCAAGGCCAGTTGCCAGGCGAGGAGTCCGCGGTCGGCGCCGAGCCACTCCATGACGACGACCACCGGGACGAAGACGATCGCCGGTATCGCGGGATGCACGCGCGAGAAGAAGTTGAGGAACTCGCTGTCGAAGAGCTGGGGCGACGCGGCAAGTTTCTCGGTGCGGTCTTGTGCTTCCATCCGCAGCCGGAATGGTAGCGGTGCCGGACGCGATGGTCGCAAGACGCGGGGAAGATGTGACGGCTTCGTTTCAAAGACGTTGCGCTTTGCGGAAATGTGCATCGCGAAGTCGTAACGGCGATGGCAAGATCCGCGCCGATGCCGCGCAAGCCAAAGCCGCCGACCTGTGAGGACTGCTACTTCAGCAGGAACATGCTCTGTGCGCTTCAGGTTGAGGAGCCCTGTGCCACCTTCCGGCCAGACCGCCCCGAGGGACTCGTCCCGCCCCGGCAGCCGGTGCTTCTGATGCGTCCGCCCCGCTGGGCGCCACAGTCACGCGCTGCATAGGACCTATCCCGGCAGGGGGCGTGCCAGGGGTGCGATTCCCCTACCGGGATAGGTCCATAGCGCCGGCGGTGGCTATGGTTTGGCCTCCGTGCGTGAGCCAGATCTCTTCGCCAACTTCGCCCGCATGCGGCGGGAGATGGATCAGATGCTCGGTGACGCTTGGGGCCGGGCCAGCTATGTGACCCGCCGCACGACCGGTTTCTCGCCCCACGTCGATGTCTATTACTGCGGCGACCCGCAGAGAGCCGTGGTCAAGGTGGATCTTGCCGGGATCAACCTCGATGACATCGGTATAGAGGTGAGCGGCAGGCACCTGGCGATCATCGGTGAGCGTCCCGTGCAGGAGACCGAGGGGAGGGTCTACCAGCGTGTTGAGATTCCAACAGGCCCGTTTCGTCGCGTCGTCGAGCTCCAGGTCGAGGTCGATGCCGACCGGGCGAAGGCGACCTACGAGGACGGCATCCTTCGAATCGATCTTCCGCTGCGCGATCCAACCGAGACGACGCGCCGCGTACCTATAGGGCGGGACTGATGGAGAGTGCCCCGGCCCTCGAAGTTGTCGAGTCGCCGCTTGACGCCGAAGGCGTGCTCCAGGCCAGCCAGCCGCTTCCCGACGCGCTCCCCGTACTGCCCCTGCGCGAGACCGTCACCTTTCCAGAAACGCTGACGCCCCTCGCGGTTGGCCAGGAGCGCTCAGTCAAGCTTGTCAACGACGTGCTCGGCGCGAACCGGATGCTGGCCATGGTCGCCGCGCGGAGCCCCGAGAATGAGGAGCCCGGCCCGGACGATCTTTACGCAGTGGGAGTTGTCGGCGTCGTTGTTCGAATGCTGAAGGTCCCCGACGGTACGCTCCGGATCCTCGTGCAGGGGACGCAACGGGTGCGCCTCGGGCCCT
This sequence comes from Solirubrobacterales bacterium, assembly GCA_049684635.1. GTDB lineage: Bacteria > Actinomycetota > Thermoleophilia > Solirubrobacterales > 70-9 > VRUE01. Next base: position 3,072 of record JBAVGD010000303.1, read on the forward strand.
ATGTCGCCGAGGAGCCATACCTCGTGGCGCGAATTGCGGAGCTGCCGGACGTGCTCAAGGAGGGGCCCGAGCTGCAGGCGCTGACGCGCAACGTACAGCGCACCTTCTCGGAGATCGTTGAGCAGATCCCCTACCTGCCGGAGGAGCTGCAGATGGCGGTCGCCAACATCGACGATCCGGCCGCGCTGGGCCATCTGATCGCCGGTGCGCTGAGGATCTCGACAGACGAGAAGCAGGACTTGCTGGAGGAGGTCAACGTCGCCGCACGGCTGCGCCACCTCTCGCAGATCCTCGCTCGCGAGCTGGAGGTCGTCCAGATCGGCACCCAGATCCAGTCCCAGGTCGAGTCGGAGATCGACAAGGGACAGCGGGAGTTCTTCCTCCGGCAACAGCTGAAAGCGATCCAGGAGGAGCTGGGGGAGGGCGACGAGCAGCAGGCTGAGGTGAACGAGCTGCGGCAGCGGATCGAGGAAGCGGAGCTCCCCGAGCAGGCCCGCAAAGCCGCGGACCGCGAGCTCTCACGCCTCGAGAAACTGCCTCCCGCGGCGGCCGAGCACGGCGTCATTCGCACCTACCTGGAGTGGCTGGTCGAGCTGCCCTGGTCGAAGGGGACCGAGGACAACCTCGACATCGGGCACGCGCGCGAGGTGCTCGACGCGGATCACTATGACCTTGAGAAAGTGAAGGACCGGATCCTCGAGTACCTGGCGGTGCGCAAGCTGAACCCCGAGTCCCCCGGCCCGATCCTCTGCTTCGTCGGGCCGCCGGGCGTCGGTAAGACGAGCCTCGGCCGCTCGATAGCGAAGGCGTTGGGCCGCGAGTTCGAGCGGATCTCGGTTGGGGGCGTCCGCGACGAGGCGGAGATCCGCGGTCACCGCCGCACCTACATCGGTGCGATGCCCGGAACCATCATTCGCGCCCTGCGTGACGCCGGTTTTCGCAACCCCGTCTTCATGATCGACGAGATCGACAAGATGGGCGCCGACTTCCGTGGCGACCCCTCCTCGGCGATGCTCGAGGTGCTCGATCCGGCTCAGAACGACTCCTTCCGCGACCACTACCTCGACCTCGAGTTCGACCTCTCGGACGTGATGTTCATCGCGACCGCCAACATCCTTGACACGGTCCCGGGGCCGCTCCAGGACCGGATGGAGACGATCGAGCTGGCCGGCTACACGCTGGATGAGAAGAAGCACATCGCTCGCCGTTACCTGGTGCAGAGGCAGATCGAAGCGAATGGGCTCAAGCCCTCGCAGATCGAGTTCGGTGACCCGGCGCTGGTCGCGATCATCGAGGAGTACACCCGTGAGGCCGGCGTGCGCAACCTGGAGCGCCAGATCGGGACGATCTGCCGCAAGGTCGCCCGCGAAGTCGCCGAGGGGAAGGTCAACGGCAAGGTGAAGATCTCGGCCAAGCGGACGCGCGAGCTGCTGGGCCGGCGCCGCTTCTTCGCTGAGCAGCGGCGTCGCACCAAGGATCCCGGCGTTGCCACCGGGCTCGCCTGGACGCCGACCGGCGGCGATGTGCTCTTCATCGAGGCGACGGCGATGCCCGGCTCAGGCAAGCTGACGATCACGGGCCAACTGGGCGACGTGATGAAGGAGTCTGCGCAGGCGGCGCTCTCCTACGTGCGCGGGCACTGGAAGGAGGTAGCGCCCGAGCTTGAAGATGACTGGTTCGCGAACCAAGACCTGCACATCCATGTCCCCGCTGGTGCGGTGCCCAAGGATGGGCCCTCGGCGGGGGTGGCGATGACCGTTGCCCTTGCCTCTCTCATCAGTGGCCGGCCGGTGAGCAATGACGTGGCGATGACCGGTGAGGTGACGCTGACCGGCCAGGTGCTGCCGATCGGCGGCCTGAAGGAGAAGTCGCTTGCCGCCCAGCGGGCGGGAATCAAGCGGGTCATTGTGCCGGAGCGAAACGAGGGGGATGTGGCGGAGATCCCCGAGCACGAGCGCAGCGGGCTCGAGTTCGCCTACGTAGACGAGGTGTCCGGGGCAATCGACGAGGCACTTGCGTAGCGGCGATGGAGGCGACCGAGGCGCTCGGCAGGAGCGGCCTTTCTACATATCTCGCTGCGTTGCAGGCGGCTGTTCGGGCGCGGTCTCGTGCGTTCTGGATCGTCACCGGTGTCACCCTGGTCGCCGCCGGCCTTCGTTTCGCCACGCTTGGCGTGCAGGCGTATCACCACGATGAGATAGTCACCGCCAGCCGCATTCTGCGGGATGGTTTCTGGCACGCGATGGACGCCGTCGGGTTCAGCGAGTCCGCGCCACCCCTGTACTACGTCCTGGCCTGGCTCTGGACGCAGTTGACAGGCACCGGAGAGTTCGGCCTTCGCTCATTCTCGGCTTTGGCGGGCGTGGCGACGGTGCCGGTTGCCTATCTCCTCGGGCAGGAGCTGCGGGGTCGCCGTGCCGGCATTACGGCCGCCATCCTGGTCGCCGTCAACCCGATGCTCCTCTGGTATTCGCAGGAGGCGCGTGGCTATGCGCTGCTGGTGCTGCTGACGGTTGCCGCCGCGCTGTACTTCGTCCGGGCGCTGGATCGCGGAGGCCGGCGTAACTTCACCGGCTGGGGTATCGCTTCGGCTCTCGCGCTCGCCACGCACTACTTCGCGATCTTTCCCATCGCCCTCGAGGCGGTTTGGTTACTGCGGCGGAGGGGCAGGGATGCGCTCGTCGGGCTGCGGTTCGTGGTGCTTGCGGGCCTGCTCCTGGCGCCGCTTGCGATTCATCAGATGTCGCAGGGTCACGCCGAGTGGATCGGCGCCCACAGCCTTGGCCACCGCCTCTGGGACGCCGGCGTCACCTTCGTTACCGGCGAGACCGGCGAAATCATCGCCCAGCCGGAGTTTGTGCTCCCAGCGGTGATCCCGCTACTGGCAATCGCGATGGCGCTGGTTCTGCTGGGGGCGCGGGGGGAAGGGGACGAGCGGCGCGCGGCCGGCCGGATGCTGGCCATTGCCGCGGCGACGATCGCCATCCCCCTGTCACTGGCGCTGCTGGTGCCCGGCAAGGATTACGTCCTCGCTCGCAACCTGCTTCCGGCCCTGGTTCCGATCCTGGTGGCCGTTGCCGTCGCGACCACCCTGCGAGGAGCGCGGCGGCGCGGCCTCGCCCTGGCCACGGCTCTTGCCGCCTATTCCGCCGGATTCTGCATCGTCACGAGCCTCTCACCGGCGCTTCAGCGGCCAGACTGGAGAGCGGTTGCCGGTCGGCTTGGCGAGCCAGCCGCGCCGCGAGCGATCGTCACCTGGACACTGGGCGAGGCCTCGCTTCGTCACTACCTCTCGACGGGCTCATTTCAGGTCCTGCCGACGAATGGCTTCGACTGGTTCGTGCATGAAATCGACTTCGTTTCCAGCGGACCGGCAGGGCTGGTTTCACCTCGCCTGCTGGGGCCCCGCTTCCGCCAGGTCGGATACGAACAGGTCGGCGATTTCTACATTCGCCGCTACGCCTTGCCGGGCCCCGACCTGACGCCTTTGCGGCTGAAGGCGGTGAGGGGTGCGCAGCTGAACTTCCGCTCGAATGGAGTTCTCGTGGACGGGGTCGGTCCGTCCTGAGCTATCAGCCTCTCCTCCAACTGGTTATCCTCAGCGGGAACGGCAGATCCCAGCGAGGAGAAGGCATGGCCAAAACATCTCGGGCGACCCATACTGCTGACCGCGCAGCCGATCTCTACTCGGCCGCACGTGAAAACCCCTACGTGCAGCGCCTGGTCGAAGACGAGGAGCTGCGTGACAACCTTCGCAACGCTTTCGAGGCAGCCCGTACCGCATATGGCCGTGCGACCGGCAACGGCAAGGGAACCGTCAGGGCCGTCACCACCAACAAGAAGGTGCAGAAGGATCTCCGCGCCGCCGCGGAGAGCCTGCGCGAGGCATCCGAGCAACTGCGCACGCCGCAGCGCCGCAGGAAGAGCCGCCTGGGACGCCTCATCCTCTTCGGGTTGGTTGGCGCGGCAATCGCGCTGGTGCTCAGCGAGGACGCACGCAAGACCGTGCTCGACGCCCTCTTCGGTGCCGAGGAGGAGTTCGAGTACACGAGCACCACGAGCATCAACGGTTCCTAGCGCGCCGCTCCTGAAACGGGTCGCGGCGGACGCTTCAGCGTCGCCATAGACTGGGGAGCATGGAGGCGGCGACCAACGAGCGTGAGCTGCGGAGCGCGGCAAAGGCGCAGCGCATCGTCAACACAATGCGCGAGAGCGTCGCCAAGCGGGGTGCCGCGGGCTCGACGTTTGAGCAGGTCGCGCGTGAGGCCGGCGTGAGCCGTGGCCTCCTCCACTACTACTTCGGGACGAAGGAGAGGCTGCTGGTGGAGGTCGTTCGCCGGGATACGGAGATCCGGCTTGCCCACGTCGACAAGCCGCTGGCCGATGCGAAGACGGTCGACGCCGTCATCGATGTGCTCGTCGCGAGTCTCACCGAGCTGATCGAGAGTGAACCGACCTTCTATCTGCTGCTCTACGAGCTCTTCAGTGCCGGTCGCCAGAATCCCGAAATCCGACACGAGGTTGGACAGCTCTTCGAACGAACCTGCTCCCACGTGGCGGAGATTCTGCGAGCGAAGGAGAGCGAGGGAGTGCTCAGCCTGCGCTACGACGCCGAGGCGATCGTCTCCTATCTGTTTGCCCTCGGCGACGGGTTCGCGTTGCAGGCCCTCTCCGACCCGGGACGCGACATCAGCGCTGCGCTGGCCGTCGGCGCCGCGTCGGCGCGCTACCTGCTGGTCAGCAAGTAGCGCTCATCAGCCATGCGTAGCGCGATGACCAGACTCGCCGGCTTCCTTGCGCGCCGCCGCCGGCTGGTTCTGGCGGCCTGGCTCGCAGCGGTCGCCTTTTCGCTGCCCTTTGCCTCACGCCAAACCGAACACCTCACCGGTGGCGGCTTCGATGTGCCGGGAAGCCAGTCGAAGCAGGTAAGCGACTCATTGACGCAAGATTTCGGCGACAAGGCGGATGGCATTGCCGTGCTGCTGCGCGCCGAGCCCGGTGCCGAACAGGGGGAGCGTGCGGCGGCGGTGAGCCGGGTGCGCCGTGCCGTCGCTCGCCTCGATGGGGTGACCCTGCCATCCGCCGTTGCGGTCCGCGCCTCGATCGAGCTGGGGCGAACCGGTACGGCGATGCTGCCGCTGCGCAGCGATCAGTCCCCCGATCGGCTGATCGACTCGGCTTCGACCCTGCGCAGCGAACTCGATCCCGGCACGCCGCACCGAAACGTGACGGTCTACCTGGCTGGGCAGCCGACGATCTGGGCGGGGATGCAGGAACTGTCCAAGCGCGACCTGGCGCGGGCGGAGGCGAGCGGGTTCCCGATCGTCGCGCTGATCCTGCTGATCGTCTTTGGTTCGCTGGCGGCCGCCGCGCTGCCGCTGGCGCTGGGCTTTGTCAGCGTCATGCTCACCGGCGCCCTCATCTACTTCATCTCGCTGCAGATGGAGATGTCGGTTTTCGTGACCAACATGGCCTCGATGATTGGGATCGGGGTGGCGGTCGACTACTCGCTGTTCATCCTCGCGCGGTATCGAGAAGAGCGCCGGGCGGGGAGAAGCGAGGGCGACGCACGGGCCGAGGCCCTTTCGACCTCCGGCCTCGCGGTCACCTTCTCGGGACTTGCCGTGATTGTCTCGTTGGCCGGCCTGTGGATGGTCGACAACCAGGCGCTGCGCTCGATGGCACTCGGCGCGATGATGGTGGTCGGCGTTTCGATCCTCACCGCGACGACCCTGCTGCCGGCGCTGATAGCGATGCTGGGCGATCGCGTCCTGCCCGGCGGGATCGTCGCCCGCGCCCTCCGCCTGGTTCGGCGGGCAGTCAGATGGAGGGCCGCTGCTCCCGGGCGCGACGACCCGACACCCGCCATCTCTGGACACGGGAGCGGAGGAGATGGCGGAAATGACCCCTTCTGGGAGCGCTGGACGGCGAGGGTGATGGCTCGTCCGTGGCGGTCCGTGATTGGAGCCGCAGGGGTGCTGCTCCTCCTCGCGGTGCCGGTTCTCTCGATTGGGACCGGCACTGAGGCCCTCGGTCAGTTTCCGCGGGGGAGCGACGTGCGGGTTGGTAACGAGCTTGCCTCACGGCAGCTTGGCGGCGGCACCGATCCGATCCAGATCGTTGCCGCCTTCCCGAACTCGCCTGACC
>JBAVGD010000304.1:0-5499 GCA_049684635.1 Solirubrobacterales bacterium
CCCTCAGGCCTGGGTGGTGATGGTGCGCGACTCCGGCGGGCTGGGCGACTTCGAGCGGCTGATCCTCCAGCAGGCCGTGGCGGTCGTCGCCCTGGAGCTGATGCGCCGTCGCGTCGCCCGCGAGACCGAGCGCCGGCTGGCGGGAGACGTCCTCGCCGGCGTGCTCGGCGGTCAGCTCGACCCTTCGGAGTTGCGTCGCCGCCTCGAGCCGTTCGGGATCGGCGGCGAGGCGGCGGTGCTGGTATTCGACCTTGACGATCCGGCCGCCGCCGAGCCGGCGCTGGAGCGAGCGCTTGCCGCCGATGCCTGCCCGGCCGTGGTTGCGCCGCATCGCAGCGGCGACCACGAGCTGCTCTGCGCGGTCGTCGATGCCGCCGACCGGGACCCGGTCGACCTCGCCGCGGAAGCCCGGAAGGCGCTGATCAAAGAGCGCGGCCCGGTCCGCGCTGCCGCCAGCCGTCCCGCCCCACCAGAGAACCTGCGCCACTCCTTTCACGAGGCCCGTTGCGCGCTCGAGGCGACCGCGCTGGCGGACGGCCACGAGCCCGAGGTCGCTTCCTGGCGCGATCTCGGTGCCTTCACCCTTCTGCTCTCGATCCAGGATGACGAGGCGCTGAAGCTCTACTGCACCAGCGTCCTTGGCCCGCTCGAAGGCGACGATGAGTACGGCATCGAGCTGCTGCGATCGCTGGAGGCCTTCATCGAGGAGAACGGGCAGTGGGAGCGTGCCGCCCGCAAGGTCTTCTGCCACCGCCACACGCTCCGCTACCGGATGCGCAAGATCGAAGAACTGACCGGGAGGGACCTCTCTCGCGCGCACGACCGGATCGAGTTCTGGCTTGCGATGCGAGCCAGGGAGCTGGTCGGGCCATGAAGATCGGGGTTCCGAAGGAGATCAAGCCGGACGAGTATCGCGTCGCGATCACGCCGGCCGGGGTGCGCGAGATGGTCGAGCACGGCCATGAGGTTCTGATCGAGGCGGGCGCCGGCGAGGGAAGTGCCATCTCGGATGCGGACTTCCATGCCCAGGGCGCTGGGATCGTGGCCGGGCCGGACCAGGTGTTCGGCGCCGCGGAGATGATCCTCAAGGTCAAGGAGCCGCAGCCGGTCGAGGTCGAGAAGTTGCGTGCCGGCCAGCTTCTCTTCACATACCTCCATCTGGCGCCAGACCCGGAGCTGACCCGCGGTCTCCGCGACTCCGGCGCGACCTGCATCGGCTACGAGACCGTGGAGGACCGCCACGGGCGCCTGCCGCTGCTGGCGCCGATGAGCGAGATAGCCGGCAAGATCGCGACCCAGGCGGGCGCCTTCATGCTGGAGAAGCCGTTCGGCGGGCGGGGAATCCTGCTCGGTGGCGTCCCGGGCGTTCCGGCCGCGAACGTGATGATCGTCGGCGGCGGTGTGGTCGGCATGAACGCCGCCTTCATCGCGATCGGGATGGAGGCCGACGTCTTCGTCTTCGACAAGTCGATCGACCGCCTGCGCGAGCTTGACGGTGCGCTGGGCGGTCGCTGCTCGACCGTGTATTCGACGACCCTTGCGATCGAGGAGATGCTGCCGCGCGTCGATCTGGTGATCGGCGCGGTGCTGGTGCACGGCGCCCGTGCTCCGTTCGTCGTGCGGCGCGAGCAACTGGCGATGATGAAGCCGGGAGCCGTGCTCGTCGATGTTTCGATCGATCAGGGCGGCTGCTTTGAGACATCACGCCCGACCACCCACCACGACCCCACCTTCGAGGTCGACGGAATCACTCACTACTGCGTCACCAACATGCCGGGTGCAGTCCCGATCACCTCGACGCAGGCTCTCACCAACGCCACGCTTCCCTATGTGCTGGCCCTCGCGGATCACGGTGTCGCCGAGGCGATTCGTCGCGATCCGGGCCTGCGGCTCGGGGTGAACGTCGCCGGTGGCAGCGTTACCCATCCGGCGGTCGCGGAAGGGGTTGGGATGAGCTGCGTCCCGGTCGAGCAGGCGCTTGCGGTTGGACAGGCCGGCCGTGGCGGCGAGCGAACCAGACCGCCGCTGGCCATGAGTGCGAGTAAGCGGGAGCAGAGCGCGCGGGCGAAAACCTGAAGGAGGCGAGTGATGGCAGCGGCGGAGAAGGTCAAGCTGAGGAACTTCATCGGTGGCGAGGCGGTGGATCCCGCCGACGGTCAGACCGAGGAGGTGATCAATCCGGCGACCGGGGAGCCGATCGCCGAGGCCCCGCTCTCCGGCAAGGCAGATGTCGACCGGGCCGTCGCGGCGGCGAAGCAGGCCTTCGCCGGCTGGGCGGCGACACCGCCGGGCGAACGCGCTCGCGCTCTGCTGCGTATGGCCGACCTGATCGAGGAGCGAGGCGAGGAGATCGCCGATCTCGAGGCCGCCGACGCCGGCAAGCCGCGCGCCGCCGTGATCGAGGACGAGGTCCCGGTGATGGCCGACAACCTGCGCTTCTTTGCCGGGGCGGCACGCTGCATGGAGGGACGCGCCGCCGGCGAGTACATGGAGGGTCATACCTCCTTCATACGCCGCGAGCCGATCGGGGTCGTCGGACAGATCACGCCCTGGAACTACCCCCTGATGATGGCCGTCTGGAAGATCGGGCCCGCCCTGGCCGCCGGCAATACGGTCGTGCTCAAGCCCGCCGAGACCACGCCGCTGAGCACCCTGCTGTTCGCGGAGTGGTGCGCTGACATCCTGCCGCCGGGCGTCCTCAACGCGATTGGTGGCCACGGTGAGCCGACCGGCGCCGAGCTGGTCACCCACCCGGACGTGGAGATGGTCTGCCTCACCGGGTCTCCGCCCACCGGCAAGGGGATCGCGAAGGCTGCCGCCGACACCCTCAAGCGGGTCCATCTCGAGCTTGGCGGCAAGGCTCCGGTGATCGTCTTCGATGACGTTTCGATGGAGGCGGCGCTGGAGACGATTGCCGGCACCGGGTACTACAACGCCGGCCAGGACTGCACCGCCGCGACGCGGGTGCTCGCGTCGAGCGGCGTCTATGACGACATCGTCAATGGGCTGGCCTCGCAGGCGAAGGGGCTGGTCCTCGGCGACACGATGTTGGCCGAGACCACGCTCGGGCCGCTCAACTCTCAGCGCCAGCGGAAGCGCGTCGAGGGCTTCCTCGAGCGCAAGCCCGAGCGGGCGGAGGTCGTTACCGGGGGGATCGAGCCCGACCTGCCGGGATATTTCCTCGAGCCGGCTGTGGTCGCAGGCCTCGAGCAGGACGATGAGATGGTCCAGAACGAGATCTTCGGCCCGGTGATCACCGTGCAGCCGTTCAGCGACGAGGAGAAGGCGATCGAGTGGGCAAACGGCACCCGCTACGGGCTGGCCTCCTCTGTCTGGACCCGCGACGTGGGTCGTGCGATGCGGGTCGCCAACGCGCTGCGCTTCGGTTGCGTCTGGATCAACGACCACATCCCGCTCGTCTCCGAGATGCCCCACGGTGGCTACAAGCAGTCCGGCTACGGCAAGGACCTCTCGGTGTACGCCCTTGAGGACTACACCGAGATCAAGCACGTCATGGTCAACCTCGACTGACCGGTTCAGGTGCCTTCGACTCGTGCGCGCCGCCGTGCGGTGGGCAGCCGCCCCTTGCGACGATACGATTCGGCCGGTGAAGAGGCTCGCCGGCGGGACAGCTTTGATCGGGCTGCTTCTGGCCATGGGGGTTGCGCTGGTCGGGGCCGCCGCGCAGGCGCCCGAATCCGAAGAGCCGCGATGCCATGGGCGCAGGCCGACGATTGTCGGGACAGACGGGCCGGATGTGCTGCACGGGACGCCGGCGCGGGACGTGATCTGGGGCGGGCTCGGCGATGACACGATCTTTGGCAGCCTTGGCAACGACCTGCTCTGCGGGGGGCCCGGCACTGACCTGATCCAGGGTGGCCGCGGCAATGACGTCATCGATGGAGGCGCCGGAGACGGCGATCGCGTCGTCGGTGACCTCGGGGACGACAAGGTGCTGGGTGGCCCCGGGAACGGCGATGAGGTCGCCGGCAGCCTCGGAATCGACACGCTCAGCGGTGGCCCCGGCAGCTACGACCTGGTTCATGGGGACTATGGAAACGACCGAGTGGACGGGGGTCCCGGCGGCCACGACATCGCTTCCTTCGCCACCGATGTGGGGAGCAGCAAGGGAGCCGGCGTTCGCGTCTCCCTCGCGAGGCATCGCGCCCGCGGCGATGGCCACGACAGGTTGTTCCGGTTCGAGAGCATCGAAGGCTCCGCGTTCCGCGATGTGCTGATCGGGGATGCCCGGCCAAACGTCGTCGATGGCGGTCCGGGGGATGACCATCTCTTCGGGGGCGGAGGCTCGGACACCCTTGATGGAGGCCAGGGGAAGGATGGCTGCAAAGGTGCGAAGGGCCGCACGGTTTCATGCGGCCCCGAAAAGCCGCCGAAGGGCTCGGCCTACCTGGCGATCGAGCCGACTCCCGGCGAAGGTGGCGGCCTCGCGATCGTCGGTGGCGGTGGCGACGACGACCTCAGCGTTGCTTTTGACGAAAAGTCCGGCGTCTTCGCGATAAGCGCCGGCAAGGGAATCGCGCTGGGCAATGGCTGCACCAGGCCCGGCACGGATCTCACGCAGGCGATATGCGATCCGGGCGGGCCCGCCCGCTGGCTGATGGCCGATCTGGGCCCGGGGAACGATCACCTTCGCATCGAAGGCTCGATGACCGCGGTCGAGAGCGTCCGCCTGGCCGGCGGCCGCGGGAATGACGTTATCCATGGTGGTCCGGAGGACGACCTGATCGAGGCGGGTCCAGGCAGTGACCAGCTCTACGGAGAGGGCGGTTCCGACGGCCTGGTGGGTGGATTGCCCGGCCCCACCTCGCTCTATGGCGGCGCCGACGGCGATCTGCTTGCGGCGGGCGGCGGTTGCGCCGGGGGGCGCCTGGTCGGCGGGCCGGGTCGTGATGACGCCTCCTTCGCAGAGACGCAAGCCCATCCCGGCCTTCTGATCATCTCCTTCCCCCGTGGCAAAGCCTGGATCGATGCCGTGCCGGGGTGTAACCCCGTCGGCCTCGCTCACTCCGACGAGGACATGGAGGGGTCGTTCGACAACGACGTGCTCGAAGGTGACGGCCGCGGCAACAGCATGCTTGGACAGCCTGGCGCCGACAGCTTCTACGGCAACGGCGGTGAAGACGTGATCGACGCCCGCGACGGGGTTCGTGACGAATCGATCCAGTGCGGGAGGGGGAGGGCGCCAAAACCAGGTCAGCGGAGCGAAAAACCCGCCGAACCGATCAAGGGCCGGCCGTCGGGTCGCGCCCTCACCGATTCCTTCGACCCCGCCCCGGTGCTCTGCAGCGAAACCAAGCACGGCAAGCCGGTGCCCGGTCTGAACCATCGTTGAGCTTCCGGTCGCCGTGCAAAGACCCTGCACGTCGCGATTGCACCGGACCGGAGTGACCAACGTTTAGAGGCTTGATGCGGGTTACCCACGCACGTGGATGACGCCGCATGCCGGCGCTGGACCGCCACCCGCGGGCTTGCGGGTAG
>JBAVGD010000305.1:0-6662 GCA_049684635.1 Solirubrobacterales bacterium
GCCTTTGCGGAGCGCGGCTGGAAGCGGATCGTCGCCTTCCAGACCCGCAACCCGATCCACCGCGCCCACGAGTACCTGACCAAGGCGGCGCTGGAGATGTGCGACGGGCTCTTCATCCACCCGCTGATCGGCAAGACAAAGGCCGGCGACATCCCCGCCGACGTGCGGATGCGCTGCTACGAGGTCCTGATGGAGAATTACTACCCGCAGGACCGCGTCATCCTCGGCGTCTTCCCGTCGAAGATGCACTACGCGGGACCGCGCGAGGCGATCCTCCACGCGATCGCCCGCCGCAACTACGGCGCTACGCACTTCATCGTCGGTCGCGACCACGCCGGCGTTGGCGATTACTACGGGACCTACGACGCCCAGAAGATCTTCGACGAGATCGACACAGAGGAGCTGGGGATCGAACCGCTCTTCTTCGAGCACAGCTTCTGGTGCAACGCGTGCGAGGGAATGGCCTCTGGCAAGACCTGCCCGCACGACTCCGATGCCCATGTATTCCTGAGTGGCACCAAGGTCCGTGAGATGCTCGGCAACGGCGAAAGGCCGCCGCAGGAGTTCTCGCGCAACGAGGTTGCCGACATCCTGATCGACGCTTACAAGGAGGATTGACGTACCGATGGCTGATGAGAAGGGGTTCACCCTCTGGTTCACGGGGCTTTCCGGCGCCGGCAAGACGACGATCTCGAGGCTGCTGGAGGGGCACCTGCGGGAGCGCGGCTCCAAGCTCGAGATCCTCGACGGCGACATCGTGCGCGAAAACCTCTCCAAGGGCCTCGGCTTCTCGAAAGAGGATCGCGACACGAACATCCGCCGCATCGCCTTCGTCGCCGACCTGCTCAGCCGCAACGGCGTGCCGGTGATCACCGCCGCGATCTCTCCGTACGCTGAGATCCGCGCCGAGGCGCGCGAGCTGATGGGCGAGCGCTTCATCGAGGTCTACGTGAAGGCGTCGGTCGACACCTGCGCCGAGCGCGACGTCAAGGGCCTCTACGCGAAAGCCTTTGCGGGCGAGATCAAGGAATTCACCGGCGTTTCGGATCCCTACGAAGCACCGGAGAACCCCGAGGTCATCTGCGACACCGAAGCCGAAACGGCCGAGGAGTCGGCCCAGAAGCTGCTCGAGTACCTGGAGCAGCGCGATCTGATCCCGGCTGCCGCAGTCGCCGCCTGACGGCGCGAGCCGGGGGCTCGGCGCGGCCGCTTGGGACTTTCACCTTGCTCTGGCAGGGTCAAAGAGCCAAGCGGTGAGATTCTGGGCCGTGGTGCTTAGAACCTTCTGCACGTGGGCGCTTTCGTACTTGACTTGGTAGTGGGTGAAGCGGAGAGGAGTCAGGCCAGCGGCTGTGTGGGTCTGATCGCGGAGACGGTCGCGCGCCTGGGCGGAGGGCGTGCGGTGATAGCGCAGGCCATCCGTCTCCACCACCAAGCCTAAATCCGGCCAGAAGAAGTCGACCTCGAATCCGTTGACCTGCGCTTTTGTCAACGGCGTGGGAAGGCCCGCGGCGGCGGCGATGGGTCGGAAGAAGCGCTCGAGGTCGGAGTCGGAGAGGCGAAACGTGTGCCGGTGCAAGAGCGCGCGCAGCGGCCTCACGCCCGGCTGGCCGGCGAAGCCGCTGAGGGAAGCACGCAGCGTCTCCGGATCGACCAGATCGCGCTTGTCGGCTTCGTTCACGGCTCGCTCGAGCGCCGCCGGGCTGAGCTCGGTCGCCAGATCCAGCAGGGTGCGCGTCGGGCAGGTGACCGGGATGCCGTTCCACAGCACGATTTCCTCCGCGGGCAGGGAGGGCCTCCTTCTCGTGTGGATGCCGGCTCGCCGACGCTTGCATGAGCGTCGCACGCTGATGTCGATCTGACTGCCCTCCTCCGCGATTCCCCAAAGGGCGGCGGCGCTGCGGTGGCTGAGGGCGGCGCTCGGCCCACAGGCCAGGACAGCGGCCATCCAGCGCCGCTCTCGCGTAAGCCGTGGCCAGCCGACTGCGTATACGCCCCTGGTGACCAGGTGCAGCCGTCCCTGGGCCACACGATGCTCGATCGCCGCGGCGGTGAAGCCGAGCGCAAGGAGGTCACGCCGGGTCAAGATTCCGTGCTGCTGACTGGCGAGCGTCCAAGCCCGAGCACTCCGCGCACCCGCTTGGGACTTTGACCCGGCCATTGCAGGGTCAAGGCGCCAAGCGGTGCGAATTCTCCCCTGGGAGGCGCGGCGGGGCGCTTAAGGGTGGGGAGGGATCTGGGGTTCGGCGAGGCCGTAGGTGTCGTAGGCGCCGAAGCGGGAGAAGGTCTTGTGGGTCGGGCCGTGGTAGTCCGAGGAGGCGGTGGGGACGAGGTTGAGCTCGCCGCACAGCTTGAGCAGATGGGCGGTTTGCTCCCTGGTGTGAGTTGGATAGAAGGTCTCGACGCCGTCGACGTCGAGGGCGCGGATCAGGTCGTCTACCTGGTCGGGCTCTGAAATGTCCCAGTAGGGATGGGCCACCACAGCGACGCCGCCCGCCTTGTGAATCACGTCGATCGCCTGCTCGGCCGTTGGCCAGCGGCGCGGTACGAACGCCTTGGCGCCGGGGACGAGGTACTCCTCGAAAAAGGGACCGAGGTCGCCCGTGGCGCCTGCCGCGCGAGCGATGTGGGGGCGGCCGATCGAGAGAGCATCGCCGGCCTCCTTCACCGCGTCCTCCAGGTGGAGATCGAAGCCCTCCCGCCGCAGGTTCTCGATGATCTCGCCGGCCCGGGCCACTCGTTCGTGCTGGGCGCGCTCGCATGCCGGCGCGATCCTGCCCAAGTCCACCCAGTAGCCGCAGATATGAAGGTCTTCCGCGTACTCGTGCACGCAGGACATCTCGATAGCGGGCACCAGCTCGATCCCCGCCCGCTCGGCCGCCTCAGCCGCCTCCGCGACCCCCGCGATCGCATCGTGGTCGCTCAGCGCCAGCGTCGTCACCCCCGCCTCCGCTGCTTTCTCCACAACCTCCGCAGGCGCCAGCTGCCCGTCGGACACCGTCGAATGACTCTGCAGCTCAATCAGCATGACGACGCACCCTATGTTGACTCGTCGGTGGGTGGGATCTCGGAACCTCCTCCCTCTAGCCTTCCTTCGGCACCGCGGAGTGATTCTTGCCCCGAAGGGGCACTCGATCACACCCGCCGCAGGCGGGTGTTAGGCGTAAGGGAGGAGGTTCCGGGATCCCACCCCTCCGCCCGCCTCTGAATAGACTGCGCCGCCGTGTTCGAGAAGGTGCTCATAGCCAACCGTGGGGAGATCGCCATCCGGGTCGCCCGCACACTGAAGGAGATGGGGATCGGCTCGGTGGCCGTCTACTCGGAGATCGACCGGGACACCCCTCACGTCCGTGAGGCCGATGAGGCGTTCCTGATCGGCCCGGCGG
This sequence comes from Solirubrobacterales bacterium, assembly GCA_049684635.1. GTDB lineage: Bacteria > Actinomycetota > Thermoleophilia > Solirubrobacterales > 70-9 > VRUE01. The sequence continues at coordinate 3,387 of JBAVGD010000305.1, forward strand.
TTCCGGCGGAGAGCTACCTGAACATCTTCAAGATCATCGACACCGCCAAGGAGGCGGGTGCGGAGGCGATCCATCCCGGCTACGGCTTCCTGGCCGAGAATGCCGACTTCGCGCGCGCCTGCTCCGAGGCCGGCCTGGTCTTCATCGGCCCGCCGCCGGAGGCGATCGAGGCGATGGGCTCGAAGACGCGAGCGCGCGAGATCATGGCCGAGGCCGGCGTGCCGATCGTCCCCGGCGCGACCGCGCCCGCACAGGACCTGAAGGAGGCGGGCGAACAGGCGGACGAAGCGGGCTACCCCGTGGCCTGCAAGGCCGCTGGTGGCGGCGGCGGAAAGGGATTCCGCGTCGCGCGGACTCCCGACGAACTCCAGGAGGCCTTCGAAGGCGCCGCTCGCGAGGGTGAGAAGTTCTTCTCCGATGCGCGCGTCTACGTGGAGCGCTACCTCGACGATCCGCGCCATGTCGAGGTCCAGGTCCTGGCGGACTCGCACGGCAACGTGGTCCACCTCGGAGAGCGCGACTGCTCGATCCAGCGCCGCCACCAGAAGCTGATCGAGGAGGCGCCCGGCCCCCACGTGGTCGCCGAGATGCGGGAGCGGATTGGCAAGATCGCCACAGACGCCGCGGCTGCGGTCGGCTACCGCTCGGCCGGCACCGTCGAGGGCCTGCAGGTCGGTGACGATTACTTCTTCCTCGAGATGAACACGCGCGTGCAGGTCGAGCACTGCGTGACCGAGATGGCGACCGGCATTGACATCGTCCGCGAGCAGATCTTGGTTGCGGCCGGGGAGGCACTCTCGGTTTCCCAGGGGGACGTCCAGCTGCGCGGGCACGCGATCGAGTGCCGGATCAACGCTGAGGCCGCGCACAAGAAATTTGCCCCGGCGCCCGGCGCGATCTCGACCTACCGGGAGCCTGCGGGGCCCGGCGTGCGGGTCGACTCCGGCGTCGAAGCAGGCTCCGAGGTGACGCCGATGTACGACCCGATGGTCGCCAAGCTGATTGTCTGGGATGTCGACCGTGAGCACGCAACCCGTCGCATGCTGCGGGCCCTCGGCGAGTATGAGGTCGGGGGATTGACGACCCTGATTCCCTTCCACAGAGCAATCCTCGCGACCGAGCAGTGGGCCCGGGGGGAGACCTGCCGCGATCTTATGGAGGATCGCGATTGGCTCAAGTCCACCGCGCCGGAGGAGGCAGCCCCGGCGCCCTCTTCGGAGGCCCCCGAGCTCGTCGCGCGCGACTACAAGGTGGAGGTCTCGGGGAAGCTCTTCGACGTCAAGGTGATCGGTGAGGCGGCCGCCGGGGGTGCCGCGCCGCCGGCCGCCGGCAGGCGCCCCCCCAAACGTGAGCGCAAATCCGGCGGCGGTGCGAGCTCCTCAAGCGAGGCTCTGCCCTCGCCGCTCCAGGGCACCGTCTTGAAGGTTGCCGTCGAGCCGGGCGCAACAGTCGAGGAGGGCGACCTGATCTGCGTGATCGAGGCGATGAAGATGGAGAACGAGATCGGCGCTCATCGCTCCGGCAAGGTCACGGCCCTCAACGTCTCCGAGGGTGCCGCCGTCTCTTCGGGCGACGTCCTGGCAACCATCGAGTAGGGGTTCCCGCCGGCCCTACCCGTGCCGTTTTTCCTTCCGTTCCTTTCGTTCTTCCTGCCGCTTTCGGGCCTCTTCCTTCCGCGTCAGAGGTATTTCCGGCGCCGGTTCCTGGCATTCCCGGCCACTGCAGTCCTCAAGCCGGCGCAGCTGCTCATGGAGGAAGTTCCGCACGGGATAGAAGTTGGGTGACCTCGCCAGATTGTTGAGCTCGTTCGGGTCCTTGTTGATGTCGTAGAGCTCCTTCTCCCCATCCGGCCAGGCGATGTACTTGTAGGGGCCGAGACGGATTCCCTCGTAATCCTTGGGCGGGGCCAGGATCGAGGCGTGCGCTTTCTCGCCCGGGCTTCCGGTCGCGCTCCGGGCAAGACTCGAGGCCCGGCCGGTGCTTCCGTTGCCGCCGGGGCGACCACCGTCGCCTTCGCCGCTGGTGGAGATCGCCCCATTCGCTTCGACGTCACTCGTTTCCACGAACGACTCGAAGAGAATCGGACGGCGGGTGCGCAGGCTCGGATCGTGCAGGAAGGGGACCATCGAGCGCCCATCGATGCTCTTGTCGGCTTCCGCACCGGCCAGTTCGAGGATCGTCGGCGCGATGTCGATGTTCGCCGCCAGCTCGCCGGTCGAGCTGCCGGGCTTGATCCCGGGGCCCCGAATCAGGAAGGGCATGTGGGTTGCCGGCTCGTAGGCGAGGAACTTGCCTCCGAGCAGACGGTGCTCGCCAAAGAAGAACCCGTTGTCGGATGTGAACAGCACGTAGGTGTTTCGCAGGCGGTTGAGCTGCCCCAGCGTGTCGATGATCAGCTTCACGCCGTCGTCCACGGAGCGCAGCGCCTCGAGCTGCTTCTGGTAGTAGGTGCGGTAGATGTGCATGTCTTCCCAGGTGAGGTAGGGAGCTTCGCGAATGAAGCGTGGCTTGTCCTGCACGCTGCCCTCGTTGAGACCTTCGGCGCGATCGTGGGGCAGCGGAGCGCCCTTGAACCAGTCGTAGTGACGCGGAGCAGGCTCAGGCCCGGCCGGGTGGCGGAAGTCCCCGTGCGGGGAGGTGTAGTCGAGCTGCAGGTAGAAGGGTTTTTCGGGCGGTGTTGCCCGCATCTCTTCCGTCGCGATATTCGTGAGGGTGTCGGTCTCGTAGTAGCACGGCAGGCCATTGGTCGGAGCAAATGGGCAGCCGATGTCGTCGCGGACTCCGTATTCCCGCGTTTCCCAGCTGCCCGAGTCGCCGTAGGGACCGTCGATGCTGCCGTTGTTGTTGAGCAGGTAGCCGTAGTAGTAGTGGTTGGTATCGACGTTGAGAACGGTGTGCCAGGCGTCCCAGCCGGGCGGGACCGTTTTTCCGTTGTCGTAGGGTTCGTCGCCGTAGCCGTTGAGGAACTTGCCGACGTGGATCGTGCGGTAGCCGTCGCCCTGCAGCCAGGTGGCGAGATTGTGGGTCATCGCACCGCGGAAGGAGAAGCCCAGGTAACCGCCGTTGGGCTGAACGTTGCCGCGGACGTTGTGATTGTGCGCGTAGCGGCCGGTGAGGAGGCTGACTCGCGAGGGACAGCAGAGCGGGTAAGAGACGTAGTAGCGGTTGAAGGTCATGCCCCGGTTCGCGATCAGGTCCAGCGTGTTCGGCATGGCCCGGGTCGCCGGAGCCCCTGAGTAGGCCTTGAAGGCGGCATAGAGCTCATCGAGCGTCTGG
>JBAVGD010000306.1:0-12740 GCA_049684635.1 Solirubrobacterales bacterium
CCGGCCAGCAAGAGCGAGGCCTCGGTCACGCTCGAAGGGTTCGGGTCGTCAACCATGGCCCGGGCCCAGTTGCGCCTCCGCGCCGACAACGATCGGCGGCAGCCGAGGCAGGATGCGCGGAACCGCCAGATGCACGGAAACGGCGCCGGCCTCCCCCCTCCCTCGAGACGCCCTGACGATTGCCCCCGTGCGCATCGATGGCGGCAGGGTCTGCCGAGCGGCCTCTCTCACATCTCCCCCCACAAGCGCCGCCCGCGAGCCGGCCCGTGCCGCCACGCCGGCCGACCAGAGCGCCTGACCGGCAACCGCGAGCTGGGCCGCCACCAGGACCGCCAGCAACAGAAACGGAACCACGGCGACGAACTCAACCGACGCGGTCCCGGCCTCCCTGCGCGCTGTGTTGTTGGCGGCCCGTGGCGACACCCCTCGAGCCTGTCATCGACCGGCGCACGGGTTGCGCGCTCACAGCAACAAATAGCGAACCGCTACGTGCCGATTCCGCCCCATCGGAGCGCATACATCAGTACGAGTTGGCGTTGACCCAGACCCACCAGATCGCGCCGACCGAAGCGCCGAGCAACAGGATCCAGGCAAGCGTCCCGCCCCCGGTCGCGCTCAGCTCGTCCGTGCCGGCGATCAGCAGCGCGATCAGCCCGAGGGCCCCGTAAAGGATGGCGCGGCGACCGTCGCTCAGCGTCGCCAGGGTCAACTGGTTCTGCCGGCTCAGCACAAACAGCATCCAGGCAATCCCCGCCAGGAAGCCCATCGTGATTGCGGTCAGGATCGTGTCCGTCGCATTGCCACCGGCAGGCGCAAAGGCAACCGCCAACGCCAGCAGCATGATGATCGCGACATTGCGCAAGGTGCGCACGATGGAGATCTTACGCCGGCTACTTGCTCGTCATGACGACGATGCCGATCACAACCGCAGCGAGCGTCGTCGCCAGTGTGAGGACCCCGAGGACAGCCGCCGCACCCGCGGCCAGCGGCCTTTCGTTTCGACTGAGGTCGACGAAACGAGCGGCGCTCCAAATCGTCACCGAGAAGATCACCGTTACCCCAACCCCGGCAATCACCGATGCTGCCACCGACTGGGCCAACTCCTTCGTCTGGACGATGACCGCCACGATCAACCTGCCGTAGCCGGGGCTTGCTGGGAGCGGCGAGCGAACGCCGCGGCTATGACCGAGATAACCAGCAGAACGACGAGGACGGGGCCCAGCGCACCGGAGCCGATTATCCACGTCAATCCATAGGCGGCACCTCCAATCAGTGCCGCCGCCGGCAGGGTCAGAAGCCAGGCGACGATGATGTTGCCGGCCACGCCCCAACGCACCGCCGAGACGCGCTTACCGGCGCCGGCCCCCATCACACCGCCATTGATTACGTGCGTGGTCGAGAGGGGGAAGCCGAAGTGGCTGGACGCGAGGATCACGGCAGCGCCGGCGCCCTGTGCCGAGAACCCCTGCGCGGCATCCATCTTGATGATGCGCGTACCGGTCGTCCGGATGATCCGCCAGCCGCCGCTGTAGGTGCCGAGCGCAATCGCCGTCGCCGCCGACACGATGACCCAGAGAGGCGGGTCAGCTTCGGGCCCGAGGGTGCCGTTGGCGACGAGCGCCAGCGTGATCACGCCCATCGTCTTCTGGGCGTCATTGGTGCCATGGGCAAGTGCCAGCAGTCCGCTCGAAATGATCTGGCCATAGCGAAATCCGCGCGTCACCGGCCCGGGAGCCTGGCGACCGACGACGCGGTAGACAAGCCCAATGCTGAGCCCGGCGACGAGGAAGGCGACAACCGGGGCGACAACCGCGGGAATCAGGACCTTGCCGACAAGCCCGTCGGCCAGCACCGCGTCGACGCCGGCGGCGGCGACCGCGGAACCCACCACGCCACCGATCAGTGCGTGCGACGAGCTCGACGGCAACCCAAACCACCAGGTGATCAGGTTCCAAGCGATGGCGCCGATCAGCCCGGCGAAGACGATCGTCGGCGTAATGACTTCGGCATCGACTACGTCCTTGGCTACCGTCGCCGCCACCGATATGGAGATGAACGCCCCGACGAAGTTGAGCAGCGAAGCGAACCCGATCGCGATCCGCGGGCGGGCGGCACCGGTTGAGATCGACGTCGCGACGACGTTTGCGGTGTCGTGAAATCCGTTTGTGAAGTCGAAGGCGAGTGCAGTCCCGACAACAATCACCAGGATCACATCGGAGCTCATGAGTTCTTGATGACTATGCCCTCGAGGATTTGCGCCGCGGTCTCGGTCGAATCGATCGCGTTCTCGAGAACCCCGAACATGTCCTTCCAGCGGATCACGACCATCGGGTCGATCCCGTTGGAGAACAGGGACGCGACCGCGTCGCGAGAGATCCGGTCGCCCTCGTTCTCGAGCCGGTGGATCTCGATCCAGTAGCGATCAAGATCCTTGAACGCACGCAGGTGTTCGAGGCCCTGGGCAAGCTGTTCGCATGCCTGGACAAGCACTTTGGTCAGTGCCTGCGCCTGCTCCATGGGCGCTTCGATCTTGTAGAGGCCGAGAAAATCGGCGGCTTCCTCGGTGTAGTCGACGACATCGTCCATCTGTGTCGCAAGGCCATAGATGTCCTCGCGGTCGATCGGAGTTACGAAGGTGGAGTTCAGGCGCTGGACGATGTCGTGGGTGATCCTGTCGCCCTCCTGCTCAGCCTTGAGGATCTCCCGCGAAAGGCCGCTGTCATCGGGCCACGTACCCATCATTTCGTCGAGCAGGCGAGCGGCCCGGAGGGTGTTCTGCCCGGCCTCTGTGAAGAGATCGAAGAAGACGCTGTCCCGAGGCAGGAAGGATAGGCGGGCCACGGCGGGGAATCCTAATGATCGGCCCGGCCGCCGGCCCGTCAGCCCGCGGTCGCCGCGAGCTGCTCACCGGTGCGCGCGGTATGGCGCGCGCAAAGCTCCTCCTGGACGCTGCGCCGCTCCTTACCGTTGGCGCTAAGCCGGGTCCACCTTCCATCGGCGCCGAGCTCCCAAGCATTGACGTTGTCGGCCAGACAGCGCTCGAGCACGTCGAGCAGCTCGGCGCGAATCCCGTCATCCTCAACCGGTGTCACAAGCTCGACGCGGTGGTCGAGATTGCGCGGCATCAGATCCGCCGATCCGGTCAGGACGCGGGTCTCCTCGCCACGCTGGAAGGCATAGATCCGCGAGTGCTCCAGGAAGCGACCGACGACCGAGACGACGCGGATGTTCTCGGACACCCCCGGAACGCCCGGCCGCAGGCAGCAGATGCCACGCACGTTGAGATCGACCCGCACCCCTGCCTGAGACGCCTCGTACAGCGCCTCGATACAGCGGGCGTCGACCAGCGCGTTCATCTTCAGTGCGATACGCGCCTCCTGGCCAGACCGGTGCGCCTCGATCGCCGCGCCGATCTCCTCGAGGATCCGGTCGCGCATCGTGGGTGGCGCAACCAGCAGCTTGCGGTACTCGGCCGGGCGCCCGTAACCGGTCAAGAAGTTGAACATCTCGGCCACGTCGGCGCCGATCTCCGGATCGGCCGTGAACAGCCCAAGGTCGGTGTAGAGCCGAGCCGTGGTCGGGTTGTAGTTGCCGGTGCCGATGTGCACGTACTCGCGCACCCTTTCGCCCTCGCGCCGCGCAACGACGATCGCCTTGACGTGCGTCTTCAGCCCGGGGATCCCGTAGACAACGTGCACGCCGGCCTCCTCGAGCGCCTGGGCCCAGTGGATGTTGGCCTCCTCATCGAAGCGTGCTTTCAGCTCGACCATGCAGACCGCCTGCTTGCCCCGTTCGGAGGCGCGGATCAGGGCCGGCACGAGTGACGAGTCGTCGCTTGTCCGGTACACCGTCTGCTTGATCGCCAGCACGTCCGGATCCGCAACCGCCTGGTCGACGAAGCGCTCGACGGAGGTCGCGAACGAGTCATAGGGGTGATGGACCAGGATGTCCTCCTGCCGGATCGCGGCGAACATGTCCGCCGGCTGGTCGTCCTCCCCCTGGAGCCGTGGCTGGGTGACCGGCGTCCAGGGCTTGTAGCGCAGCTCGACACGACCGGGCACATCGACCACATCGGTCAAATCAGCGAGATCGATCAAACCGTCGACGTCATAGACCTCGCGTTCTTCGAGGCGCAGGGCGTCGATCAGCTGACGGCGCAGCTTCGGATTCATCCCGGCCGCAACCTCGAGACGCACGACCTCGCCGAAGCGGCGGCGCCGAAGCTCATCCTGCACGGCCTGCAGAAGATCGTCGGCCTCGTCGGAGACGGTGAAGTCGGCGTCCCTCGTGACCCGGAAGTAACCGTGGTCGACAACGTCGATGCCGGGAAACAGAGCGTCGAGATTCGCCGCAATCGCCTCCTCGAGCGGAACGAAGACGTCCTGGCGGGGACCGACGCGCAGGAACCGCCCGAGCAGCTCCTTGGGAACCTTGACGCGGGCGATGATCTCGGTTTCGCTGTCGGCGTCGCGCAGCAGCACGCCAAGGCTCAGCGAGAGGTTGGATATATAGGGGAAGGGCCGACCGAGACCGACCACAAGCGGTGTCAGGGTCGGGAAGACCTGCTCGTGGAAGCGCGCATCGATTTCACGACGCTCCTCCTCGCTCGCATCCTCGAGCGAGACGATCCGAATGCCCTCGCCTTCGAGCTTGGGGCGAAGGGTGCCCTGAAAGCAGCTGTAGAGGCGATCGTCGAGCTCAAGCACGTGCTTCTGGATCGCGTCTATCTGCTCGGCCGGCGCCATGCCGTCCGGACCGCGGGCGTCGATTCCCGCGTCGAGCTGGTCGAACAGCCCGGCAACCCTGACCATGAAGAACTCGTCCAAATTCGAGGCGTAGATCGCGCAGAACCTGGCCCGTTCCAACAGCGGCACGTCAGGGTCCTCGGCGAGCTCCAGCACGCGCTGGTTGAAGTCGAGCCAGGAGAGCTCGCGGTTGAAATAGAGAGCCGGATCGTCGATCCGGCCATCGTACTGCTGCAAGCTCGGCGCCCCGCCGTCTCAGGCCGCGCGCCGAGCGCCGTGGCCGGAACTCGGTGCGGCAGCGCCGAGCACGTGCCGGTACCCGTCCGAGAGCTGGGCGAGCGCCCGCTCCCAAGAATGCGCAGCCGCTGCGTGCACGGCCGCTGCGCCAAGGCTACGGCGCAGTAGGGGCGAGGCGGCGAGCTGGACGACGGCGCCGGCCAGCTGGTCGGGGTCGGGCGCACACAGAATCCCGCTGTGACGGTGCTCGACCAGCGAGGCAGGTCCGCCTTCCGCGACCGCGACAACCGGTAGGCCGCTCGCTCCCGCCTCGAGCACGACCTGGCCATAGGTATCGGTGCTCGAGCAGAACAGGAAGATGTCGGAACTCGCGTAGGCGCGAGCGAGGTCCTCATCGTCGAGCCAACCAAGGAACGTGGCGTGCTCTCCAAGCCGGGCTCGCAGCTCGGCCTCCTCGGGACCATGGCCGGCGAGCAGCAGATGAAGCCGCGGATCGGCGCGGCGGGCCTTCAGGAAGGTCTCGGCGAGCAGATCGATTCCCTTCTCATGGCTGAGGCGACCGGCGTAGAGGACCCTGAGCTCGCCTGGGAGGGCGGTGGGGTCCGCCTTCTCGGGAGTGAAGCGAGTGACATCGACGCCGCGCTCCCAACGCCCGATCCGGTTCGGGTCGATGCCGAGCTCGATCAGCGAGCTGTCGGCGGCCGGGCTGGGTGCGAGAACCAGCGAGGGCACGCCGTAGAAGGCGCCCAGCAGGGACCGGGCCATGGCTCCGAGATCACCGTCGCCGCTGCGCAGGCTCGCGTAGGCCGCCAGCTCCGTGTGGTAGCTCGCCACCAGCGCCGTTCCGGAGATCCGGCTGATCAGGGCGGCCGCCACTCCGGCCGGGCCGGGAGCGGTGACGTGAACGAGGTCGTAGCGCCGTTCGGCAAGTGTCTCGACCAGATTGGGCAGGGCCGGCACCCCCAAGCTGATGCCCTCGTAGAACGGCACATTCACCTCGGCCGCGGCGGGTAGGCGCTGATCGACACCGGCGTCGGTGCCGACAACCTCGACCTCGAAGCCGGGGACGCCGCGCTCACGAATCTGCTGGATCGTGTTGGTGACGCCATGCATCGCGCCGATCCCGTCGGCGATCACCGCGACGCGGATCGATTCGCCGTCGCGACGGGCCAGCTTCGCTTTCTCCGCACCGAGGAAGACCGAGGAGGGCGCATATGGGATGGCCGGCACCAGCGCTCCGAACAGGCCCTTGAACGCCGCCGGCGCGTCGCCCCTGCCAACGGCGTCCGTGCATCTCTCGGAGGCGGTGCGCAAGCCGCGATCGTGCATGTTGCGAGCACGGCGATAGAGATCGGCGTGGGAGAAATCGTCGGCCTGCAGGTGGGCGATCAGCTCCCGCCCGCGGAGGTCCAGCCCGATCGACTGCAGCCACGCCTCCAGCAGGCCGCGCGCATCGTCGGGCCCGATGTCGGTTGCGATCTTGCCCTCACGCGCGGTGCCGTCCCGGATCACCCGCTGGGCGATCTTCAACACCGCGGTCGGGTCCGGCGCGCCGCCGGCCTCAGCGGGGCCGTCGAGGACGAGGGCCCGCGTCGCAAGCGCGATCGCCGCGTGCGCCCACTTGGCGGCGCTGCCCTGCGCGCCGTGCGCCGATACGTCGCCGCTGCGAACGTGGCGCAGAAACTCTTCCGGCGTGTCCGCGGTCGGTGCCTCGGTGAAGGTCCGGCCGACGTCGACGCCGGCATGGTCGTCGGAGCCGCCGATGCCGATGCCGTCGCGGGTTTCGATGTAGATGACGGCGGGCATGTTGAGCTCCGCCGCCCGCGACCCGTTGCGGATCTCCCAGATCGGGAACAGCTCGGCCAAGCTGCGGCGGTGTCGCGGGGTCAACGGGGCTCCGACGTTGAAGAACGGGTGCGCCAGCGCACAGGCGATCTCGTTCTGATGAAGGTATGCGGCGCAGGCCTCGACGCCGCCGGCGTGTGCCTGCAGCCACTCGTGGTCCCCGGGAGTGATCCCGTAACAGAGAACGTGCACTGCTTGCGGCTCGCCGGCAAAGCGGGCAGTCAGCTCCTCGGAGACGAAGCAGTCGGGACGGTCCGCCAGGTCCAGGCAACCGTCGATCGTGTCGTGATCGGTGATCGTGACGAAGTCCATCCCGCGTCGCTTGGCCAGCTCATAGACCTCCTGCGGCGGGGTCGCGCACTCCGGCAGCCCCAGTGAACGCTGCACTCCGAGCCGCGAGAGATGCGACGCGGTGGAATGGCAATGCATGTCAACTCGGGAAGTCATCGACGCCTCCCTACTTGGATTCATTCAGTCGCAACCATGTTTCGCCATCGCACGCGGAAACTTGTGAAGCATCCGATAAGGGCCGGTGAACATCCCGTGACCGGACTGAATAGGAGAACTTCCGGAGGGCGTAGATCCAGCTACAGAGACCGCTCGAGCGCGGTCCAGGTGCCGTTCTCGGACGCAGTCCGCCAAACCTCGCGGAAGCGCTGGAAGAGCAGCTCGCGGCGGGCTCGCAAGAGGGTCTCCAGGGACTCGACCCCGTCGACTCGCGGCAGCAGGACGTCGCAGTCGTGGAGGTCTCCCAGCACTCCCTGCAGATCGCGGGCCGTGCGGCAGGCGACAGCCGCCTCAGAGCCAAAGCAAGGCTCGGTGATCTCCAGCACGTAACGCAGGCGCTTGGCGGCGATCCGCGTGTCGTGCTGCGCCGTCGAAGCGGAAGGCTCCAGCGCCGTCTCCGCGTGGGAGCGCAGCTCCTCCAGCCGCGTCCGGACGATGAGGGCCGCATTGGGGCGCAGCGCCGCCCCGGGGTCAAGCCCGCTCACCTTTCGAGCTCTCACCCCTCGACCGCCTCGACCAGCGCCTGCAGGCGGCGGCGCAGCTTCCGCAGGCGCTTCTCCGTGACGAAGGGCGCAAGCTCGCGATTCGCCTGCAGCTGACCCTCCCGCAAGCCGTCAACCAGCGCCGCGACGGCCCTCCGATCCGCCACGGGTATCTCGCCGGCGAGCGCCTGGAGGAACTCGATCTGCACATCGAGGTCGCGGCGCTCGCCGAGGGCGTCGGCAAGATCCTTCACGCGATCGATTGCCTGGCGCCAGCGCTTGTGCGGAAAGCAGGGCTCGAAGACCTCGAGGGCCGCGCGCAGGCGCCGTGTCGCCACCCGCATGTCGTGGACGTGCTCGATATCGCCAAGATCGAGCACTCCGGGAGCGTGCTCGAAGACCTCCGCGGCGCGCACCGCTACCACCCGTGCCGCCGCCCGCACGAACGGCTCGTCGCAGTCGAAACCCGGTACCTCGCGCGCCCGCGCCACAGGCGGAGGCTAGCCGCAAGCGACGGCGTTGGACGTGCCGTTGGCTAGAGGACCATATGGGTACTCAACTAGCGGCACGTCTGGGGACTGCACGTTTGGGAGGGAGCTCTATGGACCTATCCGGCAGGGGAATCGCACCCCTGGATACGGTCCTAAGCGGCGAGCCGGGCCGGAGAGGAGCCGTTGACGTTGCCGTTGAGGAGATCGAGGACGATCCCCTCCCGCAAGCCCCCCTTGCCAATCTGCAGCGGCTGCCCAAGGAGCTCGGAGACCTTCTCCAGCAGCAGTACCCCGGTCGCGAGGATGCGCACCCGTTCGGGATCCAGCTCGAAGCGCCGCGCCACGTCCGTTGCGGGATCGCCCGCGAGAACGCGGATCCCTCGCTCCAAGGTCTCGTATTCAAGGACGGCGCCAACCAGGCGCCTCAACGACGTGGCGCTGCCACCGACCGCGACCGCCTGTGCCGGGCGCTCGATCTCGACGCCCTCGAAGATGTCGTCGATGCGGTCGCGGATCTTGCGAATCTCCGCCGCTGAGGGTGGGTCGGACGCGATCAGCTCATCGGCGAGCACGCCGGAGCCGACCCGCCAGGAGCGCACCTCCTCCACTCCGCCGGGGACCGTGCCGAGAATCACCTCGGTCGAGCCGCCACCGACGTCGACGACGCCGACCCGGCCCTCAACGGGATGCCCAAGCGTCTTGGTGGCCCCGATGAAGGAGAGACGGCCCTCCTCATCCTCGCTGAGGATGTCGACCGGCACGCCGGAGACGCGGGCAATCTCCCGCGCAACGTCCGCTCCGTTCGACGCCTCGCGGATCGCGGCGGTGGCGACCGCGCGGATCGTCCCGGCCCCGAGCTCGCGCGCGAGGCGAACCTGCGTGGCAACGACCTCCGCGACCTCCTCGACCTTCTCGGGGAGGATCGCCCCGTCGTCGTCCAGGGCCTTGTTTATGCGGGTGTAGGCCCGCTGCTCCATCACCTTCTTGAACTGGCCGTCGACGAGCTTCGCGACAAGCACGCGCGTCGTGTTGGACCCGATATCTATGGCAGCGCAGAGCATCCCAAGACTTCTCGTTCAATCTTCCCAGACATCCCGGATCTCAATCTGACGCAGGCGCGGCTACGCGGCCGGCGCTTCGTCGGGATGCGAGGCATCCTCGAACTCTCTGAAGAGTCCCGTAACCACGAAGGCGACCTGCTCGCCGACGTCGACCGCGTTGTCGCCAATCCGCTCGATCGCCCGCGCAGCCAGCAGCATCGTCATCGCCCACTCGCGCTTGTCGGCGTCGTCGCCGACCTCCAGCGCCAGGTGGAAGCACTCGCGGTTGAGGGTGTCGACGAGGTCGTCCTGGCGCACCAGGTCGCGTGCCATCTCCACGTTGCGCCCCTCGAAGGCGCGCTTCGCCTGGCCGATCAGCGTGCGGGTCTGCTTGCCCATCCTGAGGATCCGGTCGACCATTTCCTCGTCGGCCGGCGGCTCGTTGCCGCTCAGGGGGATCATCTTGCAGATGTTCACGCACTGATCTCCCATCCGCTCGACGTTCTTCAGCACATGCAGAAGGGCCGAGATCAGCCGCAGGTCGGTCGCCACCGGAGACTGGGTGGCAAGCAGCGCGATCAGGCTTTGGTGAACCTCCAGGTAGCGACCGTCGATGCGGTCGTCGTCGGCGATCACCAGGCTCGCCAGCTCGACGTCCTGGTGCTCGATCGCCTCCAGGGTGCGCCCCAGCGCCGCGCTGACCAGGTCCAGGCCGCCAAGCGCACTGGCCTCGAGCTGCGCCAGCTCCTCCTGGTACTGAACCCTGGTTTCCATCATCCGAACTTCCCGCTCACGTACTGCTCGGTTCGCTCGTCGTCGGGATTGGTGAAGACCTTCTCGGTTGGGGCAACCTCGACCAACTCGCCATTCAGCATGAAGGCGGTTGTGTCCGCGACGCGCGCCGCCTGCTGCATGTTGTGGGTGACGATGACGATCGTCACCCGCTCCTTCAGGTCCGCGATCAGCTCCTCGATCCGCAGCGTCGCCATCGGGTCGAGGGCCGAGCAAGGCTCATCCATCAATAGGACCTCGGGCCCGACGGCGAGCGCCCGGGCGATGCAGAGCCGCTGCTGCTGACCTCCGGAGAGGCTGACGCCCGGCTTGCCGAGCCGATCCTTCACCTCATCCCAGAGCCCCGCACCCAGCAGGGCGCTGCGGCCACGATCCTCGATCTCGTCGCGCGACGCGCCGGTCAAGCGCAACCCGGCGGTGACGTTCTGAAAAATCGACATGGTCGGGAACGGGTTTGGTTTCTGAAACACCATCCCGACCGAGCGGCGCACCGCGACGATGTCGATCCGCGGGTCGTAGAGGTCCATTCCGTCGAGCAGCACCCTGCCTTCGACGCGGGTCCTCGCGATCTCCTCGTGCATGCGGTTGATACAGCGGACCATTGTCGACTTGCCGCAGCCCGAGGGACCGATGATTGCGGTCACGTGGCCGGCGCGGAAGCGAAGGTCCACGCCGCGAACGGCATGGTTCGACCCGTAGTGGGCATGAAGCCCCTGCAGCTCGACGTTGCCGACCCCGGCGGAAGCGGGCTGCGACTCCCGACCGCGCACGGGCTCAATGCTCGAAAGCTGTTCGGCTTGCTTGGCGATCTGACTCATCCTTCCATCCTCTGGCGCGATCTGGCGTAGAAGACGCGAGCGACCACATTCAGGGCGAGGACGAAGGCGATCAGGATCAGCGCGGCCGCCCAGGCCTGCGTGTGCGCCTCCGGGCTGGGCGTCTCCGAGGACCGGAAGATGAAGACCGGGATCGATGCGAGGGCTTCGCTCGGTTCCGTCAGCACGCCCTGGCCAAAGATCGAGCAGACCAAGATCAGCGGTGCCGTCTCCCCGGCGACTCGGGCAACCGCAAGCAGAGCGCCGGTGATCAAGCCGCCGGCCGCGGTCGGCACCGTGATCCGGACCGTCGTCCGCCAATGGGCGATTCCGAGCGCGTGTGCCGCCTCTCTGAGCGTGCCGGGCACCAGCGCAAGCACCTCCTGCGCGGTGCGGGCCACTATCGGCAGCATGACGATCGCCAGCGCCAGCGAGCCCGCGAATCCGCTCTGATGCTTCTGAGGAACGACGATCAGGCCGTAGACGAAGATCCCGGTGATGATCGTCGGTACCCCGTTGAGCAGGTCGAGCACGAAGCGAACCGTGTGGCCGATTCGCGGCGAAGCGAACTCCGTCGTGTAGATCGCGACCAGCAAGCCAACCGGGATCGCCATCGCCGCTGCGATCCCAACGATGATCGCGGTACCGACGATCGCGTTGGAGATGCCGCCACTTGTATCCCCAAACAGACCCATGGGTGTGGTCAGGAAGTGGAGGCTGAGCGCCCCGATCCCCTTCGAGAGAACCGAGCCGACGACGATCAGCAGCACCGCGACCGCAAGCAGAGCGGCAATCGAAGAGGCCACCTCGACCACCCGGTTGACGCGGTTGCGCCGCTTCAGGTTGCCGCGGTTGAGCAACAGGGCATGGCCCTCACCGGGGCTCACAGGGCCACCGCCTCCGTTGGAGTTGCGTCCGTGTCCTTGAGTCCGCCGCGCTGGACGATCAGTCGCGCCAGGACGTTGACGACCACCGCAAAGGCCAGCAGGATCAGACCGAGGTAGGCGAGCGACGGCTGCTGAAGCGCGCCGGGGGCACCCTGGAACTGGGCGGCAATCTGAGCCGCCATCGTGCTGCCGGTGTGGAAGAGGGACACGTTGATCAGGCTGGCGCCGCCAATCACCTGCGCGACGGCGATCGCCTCGCCGATGGCGCGGCCGAGGCCGAGGATGACCGCACCGACGATGCCGGCGCGCGAATAGGGCAACACGACCTGCCTGACCATCTCCCAGCGGGTGGCGCCAATCGCGTAGGCACCCTCCTTCAGCTCGCCCGGCACGGTCTCGAAGACCTCGCGGGTGACGCTGGTGATGATCGGCGTGGTCATGATCGTCAGGATCAGGGCGGCGGTCAGGTAACCGAAGGCGGACGGGTCGCCGCTGAAGATGGGAAGGAAGCCGAAGGCGCTCTTCAGCGCCGGCTCAATCGTGTCGTGCATGAACGGCCCGAGGACGAGGATCCCCCAGAGGCCGAGGATGACGCTCGGGATCGCGGCGAGCATGTCGACCAGGGTGGCCACGGGGCGTCGCAGCCGGCGCGGCGCCAACTCAGTCAAGTAGATCGAGATCGCAATCGAGAGCGGCGCTGCCAGGAACAGGGCAATCGCCGACGTCACAACCGTTCCGTAGATGAACGGTGCGGCGCCGAATCGTTCCGTGACCGGGTTCCAGTCATTCGTGGTGAGGAAGCCGAGGCCGAACTTCGAAATCGCCGGCCATGCGATGTGGCCGACCTCGTAGGCGATCGCGACGAACACCACAACGGCAGCCGCTGCCGCGAGGCCCGA
>JBAVGD010000307.1:0-8990 GCA_049684635.1 Solirubrobacterales bacterium
GACCAGTACGCCACCGATGATCTGCGCGGCGTTTGCGACGAGGCCCATCAAGCCGATCGTCTCGATCGCGCCCCCGCGCTGAAGCGCCGCTGCCGCCGCGTACTGGGCAAGCACTCCGGCGAGCGCGATGAGTGCGAGCCAGGGGAGTAGCACCGCGACCGAGACGGCGCCGGCGCCTATGAGCCCCTTGACCGCGATGCCCGCGAGGGCAAAGAGGATCCCTGCGATCACGGAGAGGAGGATTCGACCGTGGCCGTCGAGGCGCTCGGAGCGGTGACTCGAGATGAGGCCGACGGCGAGGAGGGCGAGACCTCCCTCGAAGCCAAGCATCCCAGCGGTCGAGAAGCTCGAGTGGCTTCCGTGGAAGTGCGGAACGGTCAGGACGAGGAGAGTGAGCCCGGCCGCCCCGAAGACGAGCGCCCACCACTGGCGGCGTTGGACACGGTCGCCAAAGAAGCCTTGCGCCATCACTGCGAGCGATACAGCCCCCCCGGCCAGCACCGCCTGGACGAGAGAGATCGGGGCCATCGAGAGGGCCGCGACATGGACGAGCCAGGCGAGTGCGGCAAGTCCCCAGCCGGCGAGGAACCAGCGGGATTCCGCAAGGCCCCGAGCGGTTCGCAGTGGCTGCTGGATGGTGACGGTTGCTGCGGTCTGGCAGCCGCGATGCTTGAGCAGCGAGGCGAGGTTCGTCATCAGCGCCGCGGCAAGCGCCAGGCCGATCCCTATCTCCATCCGAATGTCACCATGGGTTTCCTATCGGCTCGCAACCTGCCGCGCCGTAGCCCTCCGCTGCCTAGACGTCGGAAGGGGATCGGGCAGGCGGAGACGGCAGCGTGCCTCCGCCACCGCCGCTGCAGAGGCGCGGCACGCCTTTGCAATCGTGCTGTTGGGGCGCCCGGGCGTGCGGCGCACCTCGAACTCGATCAGGGCCGCGCGGCGAAGCTGTGCCCGAGCACCACGCGGGGTGTCGCTCGGTGCGGAGTCGACCGCGGCGCCGGCCGCACGCTCTCGCCTGCATATGAGGCAATACCGGCCTGCCGTCGAGCTTTCCCAAGTGTCCGGGAGCACGGTCTGCTCGCCGTCGATGCGACCAGCGGACATGCCGCATTGATCGCACGTCCACTGGCGAGCAGTAGCTCGTGCGGCGCTCATTTGCCGGCCACGCTTCGGCCGCGGTGACGATTCGTCCTCGCCGGTGCCCGCAGCCGTGTCCCGTCATCGTTTCGACCCTGAGCCTGGGCGAACTCGCGGGCGAGGCCGAGGTCGTGGGCGATGCGTCGCATGTCGGCTGCTTGGTCGGCCAGTACGAAGCTGATGCCGGCGCCGGTGCGACCGGCTCGACCGGTGCGACCGATTCGATGGACGTAGGAGTCGCGATCGCCGGGGGCGTCGAAGTTGACGACATGCGTGATGTCCGCGACGTCGATACCGCGGGCGGCGACATCCGTGGCAACCAGCGTGTCGATATCGCCGTTCTCGAAGCGGGCAAGGGCACGCTCACGCTGGCGCTGGTTCTTGTCGCCATGCATGGCCACCGCCTCGAACTCTCTGCCGCGAAGGCGCTTGACGAGGCGGTCGGCCCCTCGCTTGGTCCGGACGAAGACCAGCGTGCGGCCGCGGTCATCATGGCGCAGCTGGCCGATCAGCTGATCGAGCTTCGCGGCCTGGGAATCGACGTGGATGAAGCGATGCTCGATGTCGCCCTTCTGGTGCTCCGTGGCCGCCTGGGTATGGCGGCGGGGGTTGCGCGTGTAGGCAGATGCGAGCTTGCCGGTGGCACCCTCGAGGGTTGCCGAGAAGAAGAGGGTCTGCCGCTCCGCCGGGGTCTGGGAGACGATCCTGCTGACGGCCGGCTTGAACCCCATGTCAAGCATGCGGTCTGCCTCGTCGAGGACGAGGATGCGGATGTCTTTGAGCGAGACGACCCTGCGCTCGATCAGGTCCTCGAGCCGGCCGGGGGTGGCGACGACGATGTCGGCCTTCCGTGCGGCGGCGCTCTGCGGGCCAAAGCCCACGCCGCCGTAGACGGCCGCGATTCGCAGCTGCTGGGCACGAGCCACCGAATGCAGCTCGTCCACGATCTGGCTTGCCAGCTCGCGGGTGGGCGCCAGCACGAGGGCGGAAAGACATCCCGCTCCGGAGTCGACGCGGTCGACCAGCGGGATGCCGAAGGCGAGCGTCTTGCCGGATCCGGTCGGCGACTGGACGAGCAGATCGTGACCTGCAAGCGCGTCGCGAATGACCATCTGTTGGACGGGGAACGGTTGGGTGATGTTCCGCGCAGCAAGCGCGTTCACCACAGACTTCGAGATGCCGAGATCGGCAAACGACATGATGATATGAGCTCCTTTGAGCGATTTAGGGGAGATCCAGCGGCCCCTAAACGCCAAGCAGCGCACGGAGGAAACGGAACCTCTCGGGTGGCGCTAGAGCCAAGCCCGACATAAGCACCGTAGCAGTCCAGACGTGATTTACCCGGCGTGACCGGGGCGCGCAACCCGTTACCGAGATCAACTCGAAGGTCGAGGAGCCGGCTGGCAGTCACGTCGCGTGATTTGATCTGGCGGTGAGTGACGTTGAGGTAGCGCTCTTCTTCCACCTGCTTGGCGTCCTGCTGTTCGTTGCGGGAATCACGCTGGCGGGGGTGGCTTTCGAGAGCGCGAGACGCCGGGAGCTGCCCAGCGAAATCGCGCTGCTGCTCGGCCTGACCAGACTGGGTGTGCTGCTTGTGGTCGCCGGCGGCCTGCTGCTGCTCGGCTTCGGCCTCTGGCTGGTGGATCTCGAGGGAGTCGGTTACGGAACCGGCTGGATCCAGGCGGCGATCGGATTGTTCGTGGTCGCGCTGTTGCTGGGGGGCATCGGCGGGCAGCGCCCCAAGCAGGCGCGCTTGCTCGCGACGCAGCTCGCCGGTGACGGGGAGCCTGCCTCCAGCGAGCTCCGCGCACTCCTCGACGACCGCCTCTCGCTGGCGGTGAACTACGTGTCCGCCGTGCTTGTGCTGGCGATTCTCGCCCTGATGGTCTTCAAGCCGTAACGGCGTTCGGCAAGCCAAAGCGCTCGCACCGACCGGAACCACGCTTCCTCGGGCGGTCGGAGGCGTGGGCAGCGGATGAGTACGCGCATCTGGCGGGAGAACCCCGTGCACGGTCCGGGGCTTTCGCGGTTTGCCGGCCGCTCCACGATGCCTAGGTTTCGGCCGCCATGACCGAGTATGCGTCTTTGGCGCCTGATGCTGCTTTACGGCGGTTCCGCCGGACGGTGACGGCTGCCCTGGTTGGTACCTACCTGCTGGTTGTCGTCGGGGGGATCGTTCGCATCGGTGATTCGGGTCTCGGTTGCGGGCCGGCAGGCAGCGGACTGCGCGGATGGCCGCTGTGCCAGGGCAGGCTGGTTCCGCATGGCCAGCTGCACCCGGTTGTCGAGTACACGCACCGTTTCCTGGCGGCGGTGGTCGTCATCCTGCTGGCGGCGATCCTCTGGCAGGCGCTGCGCCGCCTCCGCGACCAGCGCTTGCTCGTGGGTGGCGCGGTTGCGGCGATGATCCTTGTCGCCGTCCAGGCTGTGCTCGGCGGTCTCACGGTCGAGCATGGACTCGAGACGGCCTTGGTCGCCGCCCATCTTGTAGCCGCGATGCTCCTGCTTGGGATCCTCGTCGGTCTGCTCGCCGCCACCCGGCCGGCCGGCGCGTCCGTGATGGCGGCTGGGCCGCTGCGCGCACTTGCGGTTACGGCCTGCGTGCTGCTGCTGGCGACGATCGCCAGCGGGGGTGTGGTTGCCGGCACCGAGTATCACGGCACGCCTGGCAGTGCGGGGACCGAAGGGGCGCATCTCGCCTGCGGTCGCGAGTTCCCGACCTGTAACGGCGCGGTCCTGCCCTATGGCGATGGTGAAATGGTCGCCATCCAGCTCGCCCATCGCACGGCGATGATCCTGGCGCTGGCGGCGATCGCGCTGCTCGCCTTCTTCCTCGCTCGCCGGCGCGACATGGGGGAGATGCCCTTCGCAATTGCGCTGGTGCTCGCGACCCAGGTCCTGCTCGGTGCCGCCAACGTCTGGCTTGGCGAACACGCCATCCTGGTCGTCGCCCATCTTGCGCTGGGGACTCTCCTCTGGGTCCTGGTTGCAAGTGTCACTGCCGTACTTTCGAGCCGGGCGCGCCCGGTTGCGCTTCGTCCCACGCCGCAAGCGGTTTGAGCCGGCCCTTCGTTGGGAGCTGAGTGATACCCTAGGGGGGTATAGCGCCCTCGCGCTCTAAGTCCGATGTCGCGGTTTGAACCTCGTACAACGAGGGTGGGGGCCCGGCTGAAGCAACAGAAGGAGAGCGAAGTGTCAGCAACCGTCACTTACACCGTTCCGGAGATGAGCTGCGAGCATTGCAAGGCGGCCGTGACCGCGGGCCTTAGTGATGTCACCGGCGTCGAGTCGGTTGACGTCAACCTCGAGACGAAGCTCGTCACCGTGGGCGGCACCACCCTGGACGACGCGGCATTGCGCGCCGCCATCGCCGCGGCTGGTTACGAGGCGGAGTGATGGCGGTCGCCGCCGAGCCGCCGCCGCAGCGCACCGAGCTGGCAATCCAGGGGATGACCTGCGCGTCTTGCGCCGCGCGGGTCGAGAAGCGGTTGAACCGGCTCGATGGTGTCGAGGCCTCGGTCAACTTCGGCACCGAGCAGGCGGCGGTCGCCTTCGATCCGACGCAAGTCTCGACAGATGAGCTAATCGCCGCCGTCGAAGCGGCCGGCTATCAGGCGACTCCGCCGCATGAAGCGGTCCTCGACGAGGACCCGGCGCGGCTTTACAGGACCCGCCTCATCGTCGCGCTGGCGCTGGCGGCGCCACTGGTCGTGCTTGCAATGGTCCCGGCGCTCCAATTCGCCGGCTGGGAGTGGGCGGGGCTTGCGCTTGCGACGCCGGTCGTGTTCTGGTGCGGTTGGCCGTTCCATCGTGCGACCGCGCAGAACGCCAGGCATGCCGCGGCCACCATGGACACGCTGATCTCGATCGGCACGCTTGCCGCATGGGGATGGTCGACGGTTGTGCTGGTGGGCGGGCTCGATGCATCGACCTACTTCGAGGTGGCGGCGGTGATCACGGCATTGATCCTGCTTGGTCGCTTCTTCGAGGCCCGCGCCAAGCGCCGTTCGGGAGAGGCGATTCGCAAGCTCCTCGACCTCGGCGCCAAGCAGGCGCGCGTGCTGCGCGGCGGTGAGGAGGTGCTTGTTCCCATCGAGGCTTTGCGGGTCGGGGATCGCTTCGTCGTTCGACCCGGGGAGAAGATCGCGACCGACGGTACCGTCGAGAACGGTGATTCGGCGGTCGACCAGTCGGTCCTGACCGGTGAGTCGGTCCCGGTTGAGGTCGGTCCCGGCGACGATGTCGCTGGGGCAACGATCAACACGTCCGGGCGGCTCGTGGTCATGGCGACCCGCGTTGGCTCGGAGACGGCACTCGCCCAGGTGGCCCGGCTTGTCGCGCAGGCGCAGGCCGGGAAGGCGCAGGTGCAGCGACTCGCCGATCGAGTCTCCGCCGTCTTCGTCCCCGTCGTGCTCACCCTTTCGCTGTTGACGCTCGCCGGCTGGCTGCTGGCGGGAGCGGCTGCGGGTACCGCCTTCACCGTCGCCGTCGCCGTCGTGATCATCGCCTGTCCGTGTGCGCTTGGTCTCGCGACGCCGACGGCCCTGATGGTTGGGACCGGGCGCGGTGCCCAGCTCGGCGTCCTGATCAAAGGTCCGGAGACGCTCGAGCAGACGCGCCGGATTACGACGATCGTGTTGGACAAGACGGGCACCGTGACCGAAGGGCGGATGCGTGTTACCGCCATCGTCCCGGCCCCCGGCGTGGAGGCCAGGCAGCTGCTGCGGCTTGCCGCCGGCGCTGAGTCCGCCAGTGAGCATCCGATCGCGCGGGCGATCGCGGATCGCGGTAAGGACGATCTCGGTGCACTGCCAGAGATCGAGCGCTTCGCCAGCCGTGCCGGGCTTGGTGTCGAGGCCCTTGTCGAAGGTCACGATGTGACGGTCGGCCGCCCGGCATTCCTCATCGAGCGCGGGGGCGAGATGCCGGATGCCGTTGCCGCGGACGTGGAGCGACTTGCCGGCGCCGGCAACACGGTGGTCGCGGTGGCCTGGGACGGCGCCGCGAGAGGACTGATAGCCGTCGCCGACACGATCCGCCCGACCAGCGCGGCGGCGATCGGGGAACTCAAGCGGCTGGGGCTGAAGCCGGCGCTGCTCACCGGCGACAACGAGCAAACAGCGGCTGCCGTGGCCGCGCAGGTCGGGGTGGAGCAGGTGCTGGCGAACGTCCTTCCCGGCGAGAAGGCCGCGGAGATCCAGCGTTTGCAGGCCGCGGGGGAGACCGTGGCAATGGTCGGTGATGGCGTCAACGACGCGCCGGCGCTCGCCCAGGCCGACCTCGGGCTGGCGATCGGCACCGGGACCGACATCGCGATCGAGGCGTCCGACCTGACGCTGGTCTCCGGGGACCTGCGAGCGGCGGGGGATGCGATCCGGCTGGCGCGCCGTACCCTGGCGACCATCAAGGGGAACCTCTTCTGGGCATTCGCCTACAACGTCGCCGCGATACCGCTCGCGATCGCCGGGCAGCTCAACCCGATCGTCGCCGCCGCGGCGATGTCCCTCTCGAGCCTCTTCGTGGTTGGCAACTCGCTGCGGCTGCGCCGCTTTCGCAGCACCCGAGAGGCCATCGAGCACCGCCGGGCAGCCTGAGCCGGCCGCGCAGCCTGCCCCTCAACACGGTTTCGATGTGTTACATGGAAACCGTGTTTCGGGCGCCGGTTTTGGGACCCGGGACGGTTGGTCTTGGGAAGCGGGAAGGCCGGTCGGGTCCGGGGGTGGTTCTTAGGCGGCTGCCAGAACCCGCTCCCGTGCCGCCAGCACTCGCCTGGCGTCAGCCGGTTGCAGCTCGACGTCGTCGCAGACGGCATCGCAGCTCATGACGGATGCTCGTGCCGTACGCACGAGGCGGCGCGCCTCGGCGGCCTGGGACTCGCGGGTCAGGTCGGGATCGGCAAGCGCTTCAAGGCGGTTGAGCGCAGCGAGCGCGTTGTCCTGATGGGCATAGAGCTGCTCGACGTTCTCCGGCCCGAGGGCGCCGACGAGTTGTGGAAAGAGCGATCGCTGCTCGTAACGGAAATGCGGTTCGGCGATTGCCCGGAGTTCCTGTGTAAGCCGCAGGGTGCCGGTGGCGTCGCGCCGTTCGACGGCGATCTCCAATTGCCCCAGCAGTTCAAGCATCCCGTCATGCTCTTGCTGGGACACCGCCTCGAACTCCTTGACGGCAGAGAGCTCGTGAGCTTCAGGCGCAGCCGGCCCTGCCGTTGCCGCGGCGATGGCCCCGGTGCCGTCGTGGTCGATGTGGGGCAGGAGCCGATCGAGCCAGCCCGGCATCCACCAGGCCCGGGCTCCAAGCACCCGCATGATCGCCGGCAGGAGCACCACCCGAATCACGGTCGCATCGAGCACCACCGCGAACGTAAGCCCGGCACCGAATTGCTGCAGCGAGGCGATGTCGGTCGTCGCGAAAGCCAGGAAGACAGAGCTCATGATCACGGCAGCCCCGGTGATGACGCCGGCCGTGTGTTTCAGGCCGTGTTCGATCGCATAGATGGGATCGTGCTTCTGCAGCCAGGCCTCCCGCATGCGCGTGAGCAGGAAGACCTCGTAGTCGATCGAGAGAACGAACATGATCGTCAGCACCCCGGCGGCCGAGATGGCGTCGATATAGCGGGGACCCACCAGCAGGTCGAGGCCGAAGAAGAGCTGGAGGGCGCCGAACGCGGCGGCGATGGTCAGCAGGTTGAGAGCGACCGCCACGATCGGAAGCAGCAATGAACGCACCACCATGATCAGCATCAGGATCGCAACCAGCGAGAGCGCGATGACAAGCCAGGGCAGGCGCTCCATGGTTGCGTTGGTGTAGTCGGCGAGGCTCTGTGCTCCCTCGCCAATCGCCACATCGGTGTTGCTGGCGCGGGCGAGGACCGGAAGCTCGTCCTGCAGGCGGCCGCTGAGGCGCCGCGTCGCCGCTGAGCTCGGCCCGGATGTCGGCACGACCAGCATGCGCACGGTCTGGCCACCCCTGTCGAGATTGACGACCTGGCTGATCTGTTCGTGCAGCCCCGGCACGGTCCCGTCAAGTGCCGTCAGGAACAGGTACCCCGAGTCGATGGCGCTCGGTGAGCGGGCTTTCAATTCCTCGAACCCACGCCGGTAGCCGTGCAGCACGACCGCGTAGTGACTCAGTGGCCCGTCGGGCCGGGCGAGACCGTTGACCAGCGCCGCACTGCGTTCTTGACCGCTGTCGAGTTCGCTGGAGAGGTGTTCGGCACCCGCGGCAATCGCGCCGAGGCCATCGGCGAGTCGCCCACCACCGCCATCGGCGTTTGCGAGGCCGCGATCAAGTTCGTGACTGCCGGCGGTAAGCCGGCCCAGTGCCGCGCGCAATTGTCGGCCGCCGCGTTCAGAAGCCCGGGCGCCTGAGGCGACGCGGTTCGCGCCGTCCCGCAGCCGGCTGACTCCGTCGGCAAGCCGCTTCATCTGGTTCGGAAGCGCGGCCAGCGAGTCCACCGACCTGGCGAGTTGCTCCTCGATGCCGACGATTGCCGCGGCCAGCGATTTCGGGACTCCGCCAGGCAGCGACGGTTCTACTTCCGCAGGGATCGGGGCCGGCGCACCGACCAGCGCAGATGCTTCGCGAACGGCGTCAACCAGCTGCGCATACCGGGGATCGTCCCGGGCCACCGTCATCGCTTCGAGTTCGCGGGCAGCGAGTTCGAGGCGGTCCGCCGCCATCTCCGTGGGCACGCGCAGCGACCTGATCCAGGCCGACCACGTATGCAAGCGGACCGCTACGGCCCGCAACTGGCCCAGAGAGCCGCGCAGCGTGTTGTCGAGCTTGCGGACGCCGCGCGCCAGCTGCTCCGCACCGCGACCCAGGCGGCGCTGGCCCGCCACCAGACGGCCGGC
>JBAVGD010000308.1:0-6762 GCA_049684635.1 Solirubrobacterales bacterium
CTTCGCGACCGCCAGATCGGCTCCGACGACAGCGACGCGCGGCTCGGCTGGCTCCTGGTCGTGGTCACGATTCCCGCCGGGTTGCTCGGCCTGTTGCTCGAGCACTCCCTTCGCAGCCTCTTCGCCTCGGCGCAGTCGGCGGCGGCTTTCCTCATCGTCAATGGCCTGCTGCTGCTGTTCTTCGAGCGGTTCCGCCGGCGCCCGCCGCGACCGGGCGACTATCGCGGTGACTCCGACCCCCGTATCGCGAAGATGAGCTTCAGGCAGGCGCTTGCGATCGGCACCGCGCAGGCGGCGGCGCTGATCCCGGGTATCTCGCGCTCGGGAATCACGATGGGAGGCGGCCTGCTGACCGGTCTCTCAAACGAGGATGCGGCGCGCTACGCGTTCCTGCTGACGACGCCGATCATCGGCGCTGCCGGCATCCTGAAGCTCCCCGAACTGCTGGGCGAAGCCGGGGATGGGGTGCGCGCTCAGGCCCTGGTCGGGGCGCTGGCCGCCGCCCTGACCACCTACCTAGCGGTCAAGTTCCTGCTCAAGTTCTTCGAGACGAACCGCCTCACCCCGTTCGGCATTTACTGCATAGCCCTCGGGGTCTTCTCGACGCTCGTCTTCGCGCTGTAGGAGGCAGCCTCTTCCTGCCGGCACCGGGGCGGTCGGACCGCCTCTCGAAGGCCGCGGCACGTTACGGGGTCGTTCACCGGATCGACACGACACGGCAGCAGTTGCTTAACGGGGTCAGGGCGCACGACTCCTAGCGTCGTCGGTGCGGTCGCCAACGCGGCCGCGTCCAACTCGAAAGGAGAAGCAGTTGATTCGACGCAAACAGACGCTTTCACTGCTCGCCGCGGGCCTGTTGATACTCGCCGCGGTGTTCGCCGCCGTCGGGGTGGCGTTGCCGCCCAGCGGTCCCACGCTCACCAACGTGCCCACGGCGAACACGCGGTCGGACGGTTACGCGCCGGCCAGCAAGCTTTCGCCGCAGCTCTCGCAGACGCTCGTAGCGCAGGGTTCCACGCGAATGGAGAACAGCTCCGCGCTCACTTCCTACTACGGCTACAACAACGACGTGCTCAATTCGGCCGGGAACCCCGTAATGGTTCCGACACCGACGAGCGCCGGCAAAGAGGCGCACAAGACCGAGCCCGACAAGAACACCTATCTGGTTTTCAAGCAAGGCCAGGGCGGCGCCGACGCCGGATATGACTACGGCACCCACTTCCTCTTCCAGGGGCACGAGGGTGGCGCTGGTGGCGCCGGCTACATCACCCGGATCAATCTCGACGCCGACGCGGCGCACCGGGTGACGCTGCTCGCCACGGCCGACACCAGCGGGAAACCGCTGGCAACGATCGACGGCTCGACCTGGGACCCGTGGGCGAAACGTCTCCTGTTCACGACCGAGAACACGGGCGCGCCAACCTACGCGGCTACCGCTAACTTCCCGTCGGCGGTGACTGACGTGTCGGGTGCGCTTGGCCGCGGCGGTTACGAGGGCATCCAGAACGACTCCGACGGCAACATCTGGATCGTCGAGGACGTTGGCGGCTCCAGCAAGCCGGGTACGACGGCGAAGCGGCCAAACAGCTTCGTCTACCGCTACGTGCCAAAAACCCCAGGTGATCTCCAGCACGGCAAGCTGCAGGCGCTGCAGGTGCTGAACGGAGGTGGCACGCCGATCACCTTCGCCAGCCAGGAAGCGCTCAACAGCCCGGACCAGCTGGCCCTGCATACCTACGGCACCACGTTCAAAACCCGCTGGGTGACGATCCACGACACGGCAGTCGACGGCAACGCGCCGTTCGTTGCGATCGATCTTGCCAAGGCGGCGAACGCAACGCCGTTCAAGCGGCCCGAGAACGGCCTGTTCCAGCCCGGCTCGGGATTCACGAAGTTCTTCTTCGACGAGACGGGTGACACCAACGCGACCAGCCCGGAGAACGGTGCCGCCGGGGGTTGGGGCTCGATCATGGAGCTCTCCCAGCACGATCCCAGCGCCAATACCGGAACGCTGACGATGTTCTTCCGCTGCGACGAAGCGCACAGCGGCTTGGACAACGTCGCCTTTCTCTCGCGGGACGCGATCACCTTCGTCGAGGACGCGGGTGACACGTTGCACGGGCAGCGCAACGCGCTCGACTCGGGGTTCGTGTGGAACGTCGAGGCGGACTACTCGAATGCGGCGAACCAGCCTCTACGCTGGCTCGCTGAGGGGCGCGACGCCTCGGCGACGCTGGACGCCGCCAACGGCGGGTTCGGCAGTAACGAGGGCGACAACGAGATCACCGGTCTGCACGTTTCGAATGGCGATCCCGGTGTCAATGGCGTGCTCGGCGCCAAGGTGCCGAACCTCGACAGTCCCCACTGGCGCTGGTTCTACACCCAGCAGCACGGCGATAACCGCACCTATGAGGTAACCCTCAAGCACCATCAGAGCTAGGTGTCATCGGGCGACTGAGCTCGAAGGCATTAGTGGGCCCGGGGCTACCGCCCCGGGCCCTTTGCTGCGCAGAGCCGCTCCAGCGCGACCTCTGGTGCCCCGATCGCCAGCTGCAAACAGTTGGATTGAGGGCAGCTCAAAGGCGAGGGTCTCGGCCCTTCGAGGGCGAATCCATGCACGACAGCGTGCATCACCCCCGGCTCCACAGACCCGCTTCATGCCTGGGTTCGTGTCAATTGGCACGTTGCTCGTGAGGTTTGTGACGCGCATCACCATGCGCGGGGCGGAATCCCGCCACGGTTCCGCGCTTGCTTACAAAACACACATATTCAGTTCTTGTCCTGCTGGCGGTCATCGCTTTCCCGGTTGCGGCAATCGCTGCACCGGGTCGCGATCAGAACTCACAGGTGGGCGTCGCGTCGGCGGTGCCGGTTAGTCCCGCCACTCACGGGGCGGTGCTTGGCTGGTCGGCCCAGAGTTTCCGCCGGGCTATCCGGATCGGTCTGCAACGGATGCGCGCGGCGCGGCGGGCCGCCCTTCGCAGGCAGCGCAGGGAAGCCTTCGCCAACCTTCCGGGTGGGGTCTCGCGGGCAACCCTCGACTCGATCGCGGCCTGCGAGTCCGGCGGCGACCCGACCGCCGTTTCCGCCGACGGCAGCTATCGCGGCAAGTACCAGTTCGACTACGGCACCTGGGAATCGGTTGGTGGGCACGGCGATCCCGCGGCTGCCTCGGAGGCCGAGCAGGACTATCGCGCCGCCCTGCTCTATTCGCGCTCGGGCTCGAGCCCCTGGCCCGTCTGCGGCTGAGTTCTTGCCTGCCCCCGCAGCGATCGAAGTCGGGCCGGGCGCGCTACGCGCCCGGCCTCACGTTCGCGACTTCGGGATCGGCTGAAAGCGAACGTCCTCGCCGTCCTCGATCGCCTGCTTGAACTCAGCTGGAGCGCAGACGCGGCAACGAATCAGATCGCAGGTCTGAGCGAACGCCACGGAATCGTTGGCGATCCATATCTCGGCGCCGCAGCTTCCGCATGTATTGCGCTGGGCTGGCTTGAGTGGGACCGGCAGATCGGCGGTCCGGTGAGCGATGTAGAGCTTCTTCTCGTCGAGCGGTGCGCCGCCCCCAGCCCCCTCGGCGCCCGGCTGTTCCTGCGACGACGCCCTGCGCTTTAGCCAGCGTCTTGCCATGGGTCAGAGGGTAACCTGGAGCCGATTGCAGCGGACACCACGGGCTATCGGGAGTCCGTGCCGGGTTTGCGGGCGACAATGCTCAGCTGCTGGCCGTAGCTTCATCCAGCTCAGCGACGAGCGCCTCGATCCGCTTGCCTATCTCGTCCCTGGTTTGGCGCACCCCCTCGACCGGTTGGCCCTTGGGGTCCGGTAGGTCCCAGTCGAGGTAGCGCTTGCCGGGGATGTAAGGGCACTTGTCGCCGCAGCCCATCGTGACCACCACGTCCGCCCACTCGGCGTCCTCGCGCGAGAGCTTGCGCGGGACGCGGGCGCTGAGGTCGATTCCCAGCTCGTTCATCGCCTCGATCACCTCGGGATGGACGCCGGCGGCTGGGGTCGTCCCGGCCGATCGGCCCTCGTGACGGCCTTCGGCGTCACGGGCGAACAGCGCCTCGCTCATTTGGGAGCGGCCGGCATTGTGGAGGCAGACGAACAGCACTCGCGCCATCAGACCTGCTCCAGCTCCCTTGCGGGGTCCGCCTTCGCCGGCCCGGTGGGTTCTGTCTCCTGGGGAGGCCGCGCACCGCGCACGAGCTGGTAGGCAAGGGCACCGAGGGCGGCGCCGGCGATCGGGGCAACGATGTAGATCCAGAGATCGTGGGTGGTTCCCGAAACGATGGCTGGGCCGATCGAGCGGGCGGGGTTCATCGAGGCGCCGGTGATCGGCCCTCCAAACAGGGCGTCGAGGCCCACGGTGCCCCCGATCGCGATCGCCGCGCCGGCCCCGACGGCCCGGGTGTCGGTCGCCACGGCCATGATCACGAACATCAGGAAGGCGGTCAGCACGACCTCGTACACGACGGCGCTGCCGGCCCCGACCGAGGGAAGGGTGGTTCCAAGCGCCGCCGGCTGGCTTGGCCAGACCGCCAGCAGCAGCGCCGCCGCGGTCAGGGCGCCGAGGAGCTGGGCGGCGATGTAGGCAAGCGCCTCCCTGCCGGGGAAGTGACGCGTCAAGGTGAAGGCAAGCGTCACTGCCGGATTCAGGTGGGCGCCGGAGAGGTGGCCGGTCGCGTAGACCATCGCCATGATCACGAGGCCGAAGACGAGCGAGACGCCGACCGCCCCGAGCGCGCCGTTGTGCACCGTGTTGGTGACGATCGCGCCGCAGCCGGCGAAGACCAGGGCGAAGGCGCCGATCGCCTCGGCGGCAGCACGGCGCGGCAGGTCGGGACGCTCAGACAAGGGCCGAACCTAGCAATCGAACCGCAAGGACCAACAGCGCCAGACCCAGGATTCGCCGGATCGACGGGCCGTCCAGCCGCTGCGAGAACCGCGCTCCCAGCTGGGCGCCCGGAAGTACCCCGACGCTCAGTGCGAAAGCCCGGTGCAGCCCCGTGCCGTGGGCGAAGGCGCCGGTCAGCAGGTGCGTAACGCTCCCCGCACCGGACGCGAAGACGAGCACGAAGTGCGAGGTGGCCGTGGCGATATGCGTGGGGAAGTCCAGGGCGCCGACGAGCAGGGGAACGTGCATGATGCCGCCGCCGATGCCGAGAAAGCTCGAGAGGAAGCCGATCGCCACGCTGTAGACGGTGCCTCGACCGGCGGGCACGCGGTAACGGTAGGTGTGGCCAGTTCGGTCGACGATCGCTCGAGCCTGGGTGGCCCCCTGTGGATGTCGCCGTTCGGCGTGCGGTCGCAGACGCATTACGGCCACCGCGGCGGCGCTCAGGACCGCGGCCATGATTGCGTCGAAGACGCGGATCGGAACGAGGTGCACAGCGAGCGCACCGGCCACAGAGCCAGGCAGTGCCGCCGCCGCGAACAGGGCACCGGAGCGATAGTCGATGCGGCGCATCCGCGCATAGGCCAGCGAGCCGGAGGCGGCGTTGAAGAAGACGACGATCAGGCTGATCGAGGTGATCGTTAGCGCCGACTCATGCGGGTAGAGGATCAAGAGGATCGGGGTGAGGACAAAGCCACCACCTGCGCCAACCAGAGTTCCGAAGGTTCCGACGGTCAATCCGAGAAGGGCCAGTAGGAGGCTCGCAAGCAGCACCTAGGGCTTCGCGTTGAAGACGGTTTCTTCGAAGGCGCTGAGCGCCGGGTTGGAGGCATATCCGAGCGGTGTCAGTCCGAAGAGGTTCTCGAGGCTGAGGAGCAGAGAGAAGTGGTTGTAGTAGCCCGTTTCGTCGACGCTTCCGGGTTTGACGAAGGATGAGATCAGCAGCAACCCGACTTTGCCGCCGCCCCCGGTTGGTTTGACCGGGCCGTTTGCCGGTGCCGGGGTGCCGCTGCTGGGAAGGTTCGGATATTCGGGCGCGCCGCAGCAGGCGCTCGAGTCGGGAGTCGGACCTGCCTGTGGCGCCTGCGCGAACGTGATCGCGATCAGTCCCCCATCTTTGTAGGCGGGCGATGCCTTGATCTCGGGAACGACGGTGCTGAGGAAGGGTTCCGCCGCGGCGAGGCCCGCGGGCTGTTCGGGCGCGCAGGGCTGGTCGCTGCCGTCGTGGCAGGCATTGGGAACGATGTAGGAGAGGGAGGGAGTGCTGCCTTTGGCCTGGAGATCGGGCTGAAGCTGGTCGAGGCCGACATCGTTTTCGCTGCATTCGGTGCCGTCGATCAGTGAGTGGAAATAGACGAACGGATTGCGCCAGGTCTCGTAGGCATCGTTCGGGAGCGGGAGCTGGTTGGCGTCGGGCGTGGCGAGCGCCGGATGGCGACAGGTCGTTGGCTGGCCGGCTTCGCCGTTGCCGATGTCCTCGACGTAGGCCTTCCACCGTTTGCCTTTGGCAGAGAGTTGACCGGGCAGGGTCAGGGTGCTGGACGAATACACGCAGCCACTTCCTTCAACCTGTTCGTCAGCACCGATCGCCCCGGGAGCGATGTCGGCGTAAGTGGGGCAATTCAGAACGGTTTCAGGGTTCGGCCCCTGGCCGCTGGTCAAAGCGATCTCGTTGGCAAGGTCTCCCTGCGCCACCGCGTAGTAGTTCGGCAGCAGCTCGCCCTGGCCGGTCAGGGTTTTCGCGAGATACGGGGCCGGCGACGCGCCACCGAAGGCTTCTTCGAACCCATGGTCCGCGAGCACGATCAGGAATACGTGTTTGACGGCGGGCAGCGCGAACGCTTCCGGAACTTCAGGCGGGGGGGTGGGCT
>JBAVGD010000309.1:0-7190 GCA_049684635.1 Solirubrobacterales bacterium
CGCGCTTCGACTGGTTCTCCGTGGGGGTTGATCTGCCCCAGCAGGCGTCCGCCTGCTGGGTTGTCTTGTTCAGCGAGTCCTTCGATGCGCTCGATCAGCTTGCGAAGCAGATGCACGAGGCTGCTCTGCAACTTGGCGCGCGGTATGAAGTCACCAACATCGCTGGACAGGCCGAGCGTCATGGTCAAGCCGTCAACGGCGACAACGACTGCCTCAAGCGGAGGCTGGCCTGGGATCATGAGATCGCCAGGCGCGCCGTCCGGCATGTCGTTGAGCATCGACTCACTCGTGAACTGGTACTGGCAGCCGATACCTGCCCGGCCTATCCGACGGCCGTTGACAAGCGGAATCGCTGAGCTGGATGCAGCCTGTCGGGCCGCATTGATCTCCTCAGTAAGTGCGACCCGGAATTCAGCCAGGTAGCCGTCGAGGACAATCTCCTCGCCTGCCTCGTCATGCCGATAGCCGCTCATCCGAAATTGCGCAGCGAGCCCGGACTCGGCAGCCGGTCAAATGCGACGATATCGGGACCCGACTCCTGCGCTTAAAGACTTTATGTCGGTCCGCTCCGACGTGCATGGCGAGGTCGTTGCGTTTGCTCGGCAGGTCCGACCCTTGGCCATGCCCACAGCAGCAACGTGGTCACGCCGACGGACACGAGCCGCTCGCTCGCTCGTGCGGCGCGGCGGGCGACGATAGGGAAGATCCTCACCAGCGTCTCGCAGCTCGCGGACGTAGGGGCCCACGGCGCCCACGGTCAAGTCCATCGCCTCAGCAATCTCGCGTTCCGGCTTTCCTTCTCCCCAAAGGCGGACGAGCAGGGCATCCCGCTCTGATTTCGATGGTGGCCCATCCCCCGGCGCGTATTCGGGCGGGGGAAGGGGTCGGACGTACCAGTCCGTCACGCCCGAGAACAGCTCGCCGAGATCGGCCTCAAGCGCGCTGGCGAGACTGACGACCGTGAAGATTCGGAAGTTACGGTTGGCGCGCTCGAAATCGACAACATCCCCACGGTCGACGGACGCGCGAACACCGAGCGCCTGCTGCGAGACGCCAGCCCGCCGCCGAGCCCGCAGGAGGTTCCCGCCCAACCGCTCCAGGGCGGTGTCGGCCTCCTCGGCCATCGCCTCGATGCGGAATGCCGCCGAGTCGGGCTCCCAGGTGACTCCCGAAGTGATCCGGCGACAGGGGACGTTGAGGCTGGCCGCCAGCTTGACGATGAGGGACACCCTGGGAGAGGCGTTCTTGCCATTCTCGACGTTGTGCAGATAGGAGCGGTCCAGCTCGGTCGCTTCGCCGAGCTCCCTCAAAGTCAAGCCGGCCTTCTCTCGGCAATGCGCCATGTTGGCTCCGATCCGAGCCGCGACCTCCAGCTCCGAAGCTCCATCGAGACCCGCCGCGAGGCCAGGACTTTCATCCCCTGCCTGTCCGTCTCGTTGGCTGGACGGCGCCTGCAAGCACTCCGCCCGCCGGCTCCGCGCCCGTTCATGTACGGCCCTCCTGGGCGGATTGCGGTAGGGCAGCTCCTCGCCGCGCTCGCGTAGGCGATGCACGACGGCCGAGACATCTCCCGGCGAGGTGTCGAGGGTCGCGGCGATCGCGCTGGCAGTCCTTCCTTCCCCCCACTGGCGCTTGATCGCGGCGTCGAAGCCGTGCGCCGAGCGCCGCTGGGCGCCGCCCCGCCTGGGGACGGCGCATGGCGGGCGTCGCGGTATCCAGCTGATCCCGGCGAGCAGCGACTCCGGCGTGACTTCCAGAGAGCGCGCCAGGGCGAGCAGGGTTTCGATGGTCGTCTCACGGATGCCCCGCTCGATCAGGGACAGGCCCGCCTTGCTCAGATCCGCGGCGCGGGCAAGTGACTCCTGAGTCAGATGGCGTCTCTCGCGGGCGCCGCGGAGGTTCTGCCCGAAGATCGCGGCCGCTTCGTGGCGGTCGGTGACGGGCGCACCAGGCGGCACCGGGTGAAAGACGGGCTCACTGGCCGCCAGCACGAGGAAGAACCCCGAGAGTCGTTCGGATGGCGGCCGACGTTCCCGAGGATGCCGAGCGGTCTCGCCCGGATTCCAGTAGATGCGGTTGGTGAGCTGGTCGATCGACGCCCCCAGCGAGTGAGCGAACCGCAGAACCCTGATTACCCCCGGTTCGGAAGCGGCATTGCCCTCGTACCCGAAAACGTCTTGGCGGCTGTTGAACCCGGCTCGCTGTGCCAGCTCCTCCCCGGTGAGGTCGGCGTCGCCCCGAAGCCGGTGAAGGTTATGGGCGAGCTGCTCCGCGAGTGGGCTGCCGGCCCCGGTTTCGGGAACGCAGTCCTCACATCTCTCCGGCGGCGGACCCTCTCCGAGGTAGAGGATCTCCTGACCGCACCCGGCGCAGCTCGACCTCACTGGTCGCCTTCGGTGGCGACGGGCTCGATGAGGACCGAGATGCCGTAGGCCATTCGGAACTCCAGTGGCTCGGCATCCCCGTCACCGGGACCGATGAAGGTCTGCGTGTCGGCAGGATCGAGAAAGACGCCGCTCCCGCCAACCAAGACCAGGCTGATCGCCGTGTGTTCAGGCGGGAGGAACTCCACGCGGAGCAACTCGCCCTGCATCCCGCAGCCGAAGAATTGGCCGTAGTAGTTGACCGTCGCTTTGACCGGCGATCCGATCCAGCCGTGTAGGCGGTGCAGGGCCTCGGTGAACTCGATCGAGCGAAGCTCGTCCATATGGAATAGAGGCGCGGGCATCGCTAAGTGGGCCCCCTCCGAAGCGATTGCCTGACGCGGGCGCGTCCCTCCTTCAAGCAGCGATGGACCTTCGCCCGGCCCCAACCCCGCAGCTCGCCGATCTCCGCGTAGCTGTAGCCGAGGCCAAGCAGGACCAAGGCGTCTCGCTCGTCCGGCTTCAGCCGCTCGATCAGCTCGATTACCTGGGCGCTTTCCTCTGTGCGCTCGACCAACTCGGCCGGGCCAGCGCCTTCGTGGGGCACCGCGATCTCCAAGCCCTCGGCCGCGGTCAGGCGGTAGCGCTCGTCGCGCTCGGTCGCCTGCCTGGTGATCGCCCAGGCCGCGCGCTTGATGACGAGGAGCATCCAGTGCAGGGCCTCCTCACCAGCCGGGCCGTCGTAGAAGCGGAGAAACTGGACGCAGGCGTCGTTCAGAGCGTCCTCGGCGTCCTCGTAGCGACGCGAGTGAAAGCGCGCCTGGCGCATGAGCCGGGCTCGCTCCACCCGGAGCAAACGGTCGAGCACCCAAGCGCGTCGCTCTCTTTCGACCCTGCGGCTCTGCGGCGGGGAGGCCATGCAGCCGCCCTGCACGCGCAGCGTGCGATCATCGGGCGGCGGGCCTCCCCAGCCGCCAGCAGCTACCTGGCGCGCTCAGCGAAGGATGCGCATAGGCCGCTGGGCGCTACGGACGCGCTGCTTGCCAAGTGCCTCGCGGACCCGCGCGAGCCGCACTTCTGCCTGCCGGCGATCGCGGCGCTGGGCGGCGTCGCGTGGCTTAGGGCCGAGCGGGTCCTTGCCCCTCGACGTGATGCCGTGGCGCTGGCGGTAGGCGTAGATCGCGTCGACCCCTTCGTTCCAAAGCGCCGCCTTGAGGGGCTCGTTCGGCCGCGCTCCGAGGGTCTCGGCGATCAACTTGCTCGGCTGCGCCCGCTCGACTGCGACTTGGCGGCGCCGCAGCTGGACCAAGTGGTCCTCGATCAAGGTCAGCTCGGCCCGCTCGGCGCGACTCAACTCTGCTCGCTGTGGTGGCTGCGCCGCGACCTCGATGGTGAGGTCGTCGCGCTCGCCTTCGAGCCGGTGCAGCTGCTCGGTGGCGAGCCGCTGCGTAGCGTCGATCCGCGAGAGTCGCGCGCCGTCGGGGCGACGCTCGGCGAGGATGTCGGCGCGCTCGCTCTCCATTCGCGCGAGCCGCGACTCGGCGGCGCCGATGCGCTCCTCGAGGTCGGCCAGGCGTTCCTCGGCGGGCGAGCGCTCTGAGGCTGCCGCCAGCTTGCGCTCAAGCTCCCCGCGGCGCCGTGCCAGGTCGAGGGGCGCCATCGCCTCGATGCGCTTCCTCGCTCCGATCTCCACCGCGGCGTACTCTCCGGCCGCTCGCTCCGCCCCGATCCGCAGATCGTGTGCGGCATCCTCAACATCCCGCTTGCCGGGTCCGAGGTCGGCGTCGGTCAGCTCCGAGGCGGCGACGCCGTAGGCCGTGGTGGGGCCCGAGGCGCGGGAGATCGCAACGGTGAAGTCCTCGCGGCTGATGCCGGAGTCGAGCAACGCGAAGGCGGAGTCGAAGGTCTTTGACTCGGTGCTGTAGGTGGTGAGCGCGTAGGCGTGCTGAATCGCCGGCTCACGCGAGGGGGTGACTTTCTCCAGGTAGCGGCGATCGAGCCGCACGCCCTCGCCCTCGACGCCGAGCCGCTGAAGGTAGAGATGGTGCTCTGCCTGATCGACGCCGACGACCTCCCATCGCTCGCGGTTGGACACCTCGCGCGTGTTGATCCGGGTGACGACGCGATCACCGACGCTGAACGGCTGGCCGGCGACGAGCAGCGAGTCGGCGCCCAGCCTTCCCTCCGCCACGAGCAGCTCGCGGGCGCGTTCGTTCAGCTCGGCGACGTCGCGGGTTCGGCGGGCGATCATCACGGCGTCCTCGCCGTGGGCGAACCGCTTGTGCCAGTCGAGCACCTGGGCGTCGAGCACCTCCGGCAGGGTGTCGGCGATCACGAGGCGGTCGTGTGCCCGCAGCACGTCGAGAGCGTCCGAGCCGCGGCCTTCGTGGGCTAGTTCGACGATTTCGCGGTCCACCGGCTCGCGCTGGCGGCGAATCTCCATCAGCACGATCGGCTCGATCTCGTTGGTCATGTTCCCGTAGAGGCCGCCGGGGCCGACCGCGCCGATCTGGCGAGGGTCGCCGATCAAGACGAGCTTGCCGTCACAACCCTCCGCGAGGTCAACGAGGGCCGCCATCTGTGGGGTCGGCGTGGTCGAGGACTCGTCCAAGAGGATCACCGTTCCCCGAGGCAACGGGGCGACGCCACGCTCGATCAGCTCTCCGGTTCGGATGAGGAAGTCCGTGACCGAGGTTGCCGGGATGCCGTGCTCGGCAAGCTCGCCCGAGGCGCTGCGAGCCGTAGCCACTCCGAGGCCTCGAATCCCGACCGCCCCCCATGCCTCCTGCGCCGCGACGAGGGCCGTCGTCTTGCCGGCGCCGGGCAGCGCCGCGACGGCGACGACGCGCTCGCCGCCGGTAGTGAGCCGACGCACCATCGAGACCTGCTCCCCGCTCAGGTAGTGATGGCGGTCGAGGACGGCGGCAAGGGTGGCGTCGTCGACCACCGCCGCCCCCGCCTTCTCCCCCTTCCTCGCCGTCGCCATGAAGCGCTGCTCCATCTGCCAGAGCTGGGGCGTCGTGTAGTAGGTCGAGTCGAGCGGCCCGGCGCCGCGATGGACCTCGATCAGCCGCTTGCCGTCGAGCAGGGAGCCGACCGCAGCCTCCAGCGCTCTCGCGTCGGCTCCCTCGCGGAGCTGGTTCGCCACCGCATACAAAAGATCGCGGCGGTCGAAGTGGGAGTGATGGGCCTCCAGGTCGGCTAGCGCCCGGTCCAGGTGCTCGGCGTTGATCGCGCGGGGCTCGCGGCGACGACCGCG
Organism: Solirubrobacterales bacterium; assembly: GCA_049684635.1. Classification (GTDB taxonomy): domain Bacteria; phylum Actinomycetota; class Thermoleophilia; order Solirubrobacterales; family 70-9; genus VRUE01. The sequence goes on from JBAVGD010000309.1 coordinate 5,623, forward strand.
CGCCACCATCCGGTCGATCGAGTCGGGGGTGAGGTCGAACTCCGCGGCGCGGGAAATCCACTCCTCGCGCTGAGTGTCGGGGTTGACCTTGTAGTCCTTGGCATCGCGGGTGCGGTAGGCGGCGACTTCGGCGGCAGCCGGGGAGCTGGTTCCCCGCTCGGCCATCGCCGCCACGATCTCCGCCCGCCGCTGGGAAAAGTGGTCGATCACCGGGCGCCCGATGCCTGCGAGGTCGGCATAGCCGTTGACGACCGCCTGCCACTCGACACCTACCTCGCGGGTTAGCTCGGCGCGAAGCGCGGCCTGGTAGACGTGGCCTGCGGCCTTCGCCTCGCGCAGAAGCGGTGACTGGCGCCGCGGGTTGGCGAGGCTGAGCCAGCGTCCGTCTGATGCGGCGCGGGTCATGTTGGCGGTGACGAGGTGGGTGTGGAGGGCAGGATCGCCGGCACGCGAGGAGCGGTGCCGGAAGCTCATCGAGAGAAAGCCGGACCCCGGCTCGATCACCACGCCGCCCTTGCCTCGCTGCACGAAGCAGGCCGTCCTCTCCAGGTAGCCAACCCCCTCGGCGACGGCGTGATCGTGGGCGCGCAGGATCGCCGCGCGGACCTCGGGCGAGCCGACCGCGTAGAGCAGCGAGACCGACTTCGGCGCGGCGAAGCGAATGTCGTAGCCGAGGATCGGGTCGAGACGGCGCTCACGCCCCTCGGCATCTACGAACTTGCGGGGCTCAGGCCGGGAGACGAGGACGGCGCCGGTGACAGGGTGCTTCCCGGCGAGGACGGCAGCGTAAGCCTCGCGGTCGACCTCGCCGGCGAGGCCAAGCTCGGCCGCCAGCTCGCCCATCCACTCGCCGGGCGCCTCGCCCGGCTTCGTGTAGTAGTCCTCGCCGCCTTCGGCCACGGCTTCGATCCAGTAGTTGGCGTTGCCGTGGCCGATCTTCGTCACTCCCACCATCGCCCCTGTTGTCCACCGCGCGGCCCGGTTGCATCGGGTGAACCGAAGGGTTCGTAGTGTGTCGGGCTGCGGGGTTGGGGCTACTAGGGCGCTGGGAGGGACTGCTGGAACCGCTCTCTCAGGGGTCGATCTACCTGGCGTTCTAGCCTGGTAGATCGACTGAGGATGCTGCCTCTCGTGAGGTCTTTGCCTGCTCTGTGGCTAGTGGTCGTCGCCTCGTAGCCTTGGCAGTCGGCAACGGCGGCGACGCTGGCGCCGGCGTTGCGGGCGGACCCGCGTGTCTGCTGGGAGGAACGAGACGAGGACCATCTGCCCCTTGCGGCGGAGCAGCCCGTCGTTGGTCATGGCGCCGATCGCTCGGTCCACCGAGTCGTCGTCCTCGTCGGCGCGCAGTTCGTAGCGGAGATCCTCGACGCTGATCCCGGTCGGGTGGTTGTTGAGGACGAGGGTGCCGACCATGACCCGCATCCGGTGGTCGGTGTTGAAGAACTCGGGCGGCAGGTCCCTTCGCAGGGGAGAATGGCGACGGTGGTGCATGGTGCCTCCTAGAGCTGTCCCGGCAGCGGCGCCGGGAGATGACTTGTCCGTCCGTCCCTCAGCGCTTTCTCGGGGGC
>JBAVGD010000310.1:0-2730 GCA_049684635.1 Solirubrobacterales bacterium
GTCTTGGCCTTCGAGCAGCGCCGCGAAGAGGCCGAAGCGCGCGCCGATGAGTTCTCTCGCTCGCTCGACGCGATGGGCGCTCCGGCTGAGTGACACCGGAGACGCTGGTGTCTGGCTGGTGGCGCGGTTGTGCACGGGCCGTGTAGCGCTAGAACGACATGGTTGAGTTGCGGCTGGTACGCCTTGGGCTACGGTTTTCCGTGTTAGCATCGCTGCTAACATCCCGAGCGTAGGTACGCGATGAGTAAGCGAGTCAGCCCGGTCGGCAAAGCCGTCTCCGACCACATCAAGGAGTCTCTCAAGACCCCCGAGTTCAGGGCCGAGTACGAACGCCTCGCGCCCTACGAGAAGCTTGCCCGGATCGTGATCATGCGCCGCGGTGCGCTTGGTTTGACGCAAGCCGAGCTGGCCGCCCGAATGGGCACCACGGCCTCGGCGATCTCGCGGATCGAGAGCGGCCAGCACGCCACCAGCGCCCAGACCCTGAAGAAGCTCGGCGATGCCTTTGGGGGGCGCGCTGTCCTGGGGTTCGAGTTCGGCTCGGCAAAGCATCCCGAGCGCGAGCTGGTCGTCCTCTGACTGATTCTCCGCGATGCCGATGATTTTCGGACTGTGGGGTTGACGGCGAGTCGGTCGAGCAGATGCCCAGGAGCGGTATCACCAGCGAGGAGCGCCTGGAGGGCATCCTTGAGGCGCGAAAGCGTCCTTGGCCCGATTTCTTATGGGATATAGCCCATAATTCAGCCCATAATTCCCTTCTGACCCCCAGGAGAACGAAATGAGCGACGACTTCCGCGAACTGATCCAGGACATCGAGGCCGAGGCAAAGGCCGAAGGCCCGGCTGCCGAGGCCGATCTGGCCGAGCTGCGTCGCGAGTTCTCGATCGCCAGCCAGCTCGCGACGCTGCGTCGCGAGCAGAAGCTGACCCAAAAGCAGCTAGCCGAAAAGTCGGGGATCCCCCAGAGCGAGATCAGCCGGATCGAGACCGGCGACGCCAACCCGACCTACGCAACGCTTTCGGCTATCGCCGAGCCCTTCGGCGTCCGCGTCGGCTTCATCCGCTCCGACGCAGCGTAGGCCGAGGTGGCCAGCCGCCTCGGCGTATCCGCCTCCTACATCGCCGCGATGGAGGCCGGCCGACACAACCTCACGCTCGGGCAGATCGCCAACTTCGCCAACGCGATGCGCCTCGGCTTCGGCGTCTCGTCCATCCGTCCCGACGGGACCCCGGTGGGTGTGCGCACATCAGCGGCGCGCAGAACTGAGTTGGCTTCCACCGCACGACCATCAGAGGAGATTCACGTGGACAGGACCCTGCCGCGGCTTAGTTAGTCTGGCTTGGCGATGACAGAGCACGAGGAGCAGACCGAGTCGGAGGAGACGCCGGAGCCGCTTGCCCGCGAGGGAGAGCACGTCGCTCCCTACCCGCGAGGCGATTATTTTCACTGCATGCACTGCGGCGTGCTTGCCCAGCAGAGCTGGAGCAACTTGATTTCTGACACCGCTTCGCCCAGGGGTGGGCGTCCTTACGCCGGGTATTCACAATGCCGGTGTCGCAACTGCACGGGCACGTCCCTATGGAGCGACGCCGAGGAGCGGTGCGTTGATCCGGTGATCGGCGGCGGTCCTCGGCCCCATGTCGAGATGCCCGACGATGTGAAGGTGGACTACGAGGAGGCCCGCCGGATCGTCGGCCAATCGCCACGCGGTTCCTGTGCTTTGCTGCGCTTGGGGGTGCAGAAGCTCTGCAAGGATCTCGGCGAGACGGGCGAGAACATCAACGAGGACATCAAGAACCTCGTTCAGAAGGGCCTGCCGGAGGAAGTGCAGGAAGCGATGGACTCGCTACGCGTGATCGGCAACAACGCAGTCCATCCTGGCGAGATGGACCTGAAGGACGACACGGAGACTGCCTCTGCCTTCTTCAACCTCCTCAACTTTGTGGTTGAGGAAATGATCGCGAAGCCGATGCGGCGACGGGGCATCTTCGACAATCTCCCCGTCAGCGTCCGCGAAGCGATCAAGAAGCGAGACGGGAAGTAGCGCGCGCAGTCATTTCCGCCCGGAGCGCGGCATTGGCCCGGACCGGCGATCCACACAAAGGTCCACCCAGCTAGGTGCGCCGAGCACCGCGCGCAGGGCGTGGAACTGCTCGTGAGGCGTAGGGCCTGAGGGCGCGCAAGAGATTGCGCAGCGGCTTTGCCAGCCGATGCTCCTCCTCGAGCCGATAGCGGCGCATCTGATCGGGGGGCTGGAGGAGGCCGAGGTCGAGGAGGACCCGCACGACTTCGTAGGCGGTCGCCTGCCCGCAGCCTGTTTTCTGTTTGAGCTCAGCGATCGTCCAGCCCCTCTTCGGCCGCGTGGTCATCGCCTCCAGCAGCAGCCGCCGGCGTTCTCCGCCGAGGAACCAGTTGGGGACCACGTCCTCCTGGGGCCCTTCGATCTTGCTGGCCATCCGAGAACCGTATTATGGTTTAACCATAATGCGACTGCAGCTCGTCGATGCAACGCCACCGGTCAGCGACGGCTTCGAGATCCCCGATCGCGACCTGCGGCGCCTGCCGACGCGTCCGGGGGTAAGCCAGGCGCGTCTCTCGCTTCGCATCCCGGCGGAGCTGGCGGCGGCGGCCGCGGACACCGCCCGCGAGGAGGGCCTTCGCGAGGACGCCTGGATCGGGCTGGTGGTCGAGAGTGAGCGGGCGCTGCGCCTGGCGGCCCCACACGACGAC
>JBAVGD010000311.1:0-3130 GCA_049684635.1 Solirubrobacterales bacterium
ATCTCTGGGCGGAGCTTGGAATCGACGTCGAGTTCGTCCAGCACAACCACTCGCGCTCGGTCAAGGGAACACTGCGCGGCATCCATTTCCAGCTCCAGCCCGGCCAGGCAAAGCTCGTCCGTTGTCCTCGCGGGAAGATCTTCGATGTTGCGGTCGACCTGCGGCGCGACTCGTCCACCTACGGCCAGTGGGAGGGACACGTCCTCGACGACGAGTCGCACCGCCAGCTGTTCGTGCCGGTTGGATTCGGCCATGGCTTCGCCGTGCTCAGCGACGTTGCCGACGTCGCCTACCTGCTGTCGAGCATCTACGATCCCGCGACCGAGTCCGGCATCGCCTGGGACGATCCTGACGTCGGGGTTGAATGGCCGCTCGAGGAACCGCTCCTCTCCGAGCGCGACATGCGGGCGCCCCACCTGGCTCAGATCGGCCAAGACCTTCCCTTCTGACTCTTCGGGGAGGGACTTTTGGCTTATCGGCAAGCCCGAGATACGCTGCTCCGATGAGCGGCGATCGCGGTGCGCGCATCCACTCGATGGATGCGCTGCGGGCCTCGACGATGCTGCTCCTCGTTCCGGTCCATGCCGCCACGCTGCTTGCGCTCAACGGCCACCCCGGCGCATGGGCGACGGCGATCTACTGGTCGATCCACGTCTTTCGCCTGCCTCTGTTCTTCGCGAGGTCAGGTTTCTTCTTAGCCCTACTGCTTTCTCGCAAGGGTCTGTCTTCGACCGTTCGCAACCGCACCGTTCGCATCGCCGTTCCGCTGGGGCTTGGCCTGGTGACGCTGGTGCCGTTGATGATGCTCTTCGCCCGGGAGACGGGGACTGCACTCACGCCGAGCCACGACCTGTCCGCTACGACGCCTTTCACCTTTGAACCGAGCTTCCTCTGGTTCCTCTGGTATCTGCTTTTCATCGACGGTGCGGCCATCGCCCTCTACCTGATTGCCCCAGGTTTGCTGCGAGCCGGCGGCGAGCGCCTCTGCGCCCTGATCGGACGGCCCTTAGGCGGCATTCCCCTGCTGGCCTTTCCCACCATGCTGGCGCTCTGGCCAGACGCGGGCTGGACGGCGGCGCCGACCACCGCCACCTTCATGCCCGACTGGTCTGTGCTCGCCTACTACGCCCTCTTCTTCAGCCTGGGCGCGACCCTGTGCGTTCACCGCGAGCTCGTTGCCGCTGCGGCCCGTGACGCCTGGCGGTGGGGCGCCTGTGCGCTCCTTGCCGTGTTGCCGGCATCGCTTCTATTCAGCCTCCATAACTCCGGGTCCTACGGCTCGGAGCCGATAGTCCATGGCGCCGCACTCCTCATCTACGCAATCGCGACTTGGAGCAGCCTGCTGGCCTTGATCGGTTTCGCGGACCGCTACCTGGATCGTCCCCGGCCAGTCCTCCGCTATATGGCGGACTCCTCCTACTGGATCTATCTCTCGCACATGCCGGCGATGGTTCTCATCGTCGGCACGATCGGCGCAACGGCGCTCGGCACGGTGCCGCAGTTCGTCCTGGTGACGGCTGGGTCGCTCGCGTTCTCGCTGCTCACGTACCCGGTCTTCGTCCGCTACACGGTGATCGGTCGCGTTCTGAACGGTCCCCGCCGGCGTACGCGCCGGCGCTGGCCGTTCGGTCCGAGGCTGATTCCGCGAAGCGCCGCCGGTTAGGACCTATCCCCAACGGGATAGGTCCTTAGCGCCGCTTCGCCTGCGTGATGCCGAGGCTGACGGCGAGTTTGGCGCCTATTCCCGCATAGACAAGCGCATTGACGAGCGGATTGTGCTCAGGAGCGTCGAAGCGGCGGTAGAAGCGGCCCATGCCCCGGTGGAAGGCGATCTCCTGCCGCGGTGCGCGTCGCCCATCGCTGGATCCCCCCTTGACATGCAGGGCGACCCCGGCCGGCTCGTAGAAGACCTTCCAACCGGCCTGCCAGAAGCGGCGGCACCAGTCGAGATCCTCCATGTAGAGCCAGTAGCCCTCATCGAGCAGGCCGACCTCCCGGATCGCCTCGGCCCTGCAGAGCATGAAGGCCCCGTTGACGGCGTCCACCTCTCCAGGCTCGTCGTCTCCGAGGTGGGTCGCTCGGTACTGGTTCAGCGCACCGGCGGTGCCATCGCGCCTCCCGATCCCGGTGAAGTGGGCGAGGGCGCTCAGCGGCGTCGGAAAGGAGCGCTTGCAGGCGTGGTCCAACTCGCCGGACTCGGTTACCAGCTTCGCCCCGACCATCCCGATCCGCTCATCGGAGCGCAGCCGCGCCATTGCGGCATCGAGCGTCCCCGCGTAGACCTCGGTGTCGGGGTTGAGCAGCAGCATCGCGCCTGCTCTGCTGTCGCGCAGCGCCAGGTTGTTAGCTGCCGAGAAGCCGATATTCCCCCGGCGGATAAGTCGTACCGCTGGGAACTCGCGCTCGACCATGTCTGGGGTCGAGTCAGGGCTGCCGCTGTCGACCACTGTCACCGCCATCTCCACCGAGGCCGGATATTCCCGCAGCGAACGCAGGCAGTGCCGCAGGAGCGCTTCGGCCCCATGGCTGACAATTACGACTTCGAGGTCCATCACAGCGCGGCAACTGTAGCCTCATGCCGTCTTGCCAGAGCTCAAAGTCAGTCTCATCGCGACGCTGAGGGACGAGGCCGGATCGGTCGGGACGTTCCTCGATGGCCTGCTTTCGCAGTCCCGCCCTCCGGACGAGATCGTTCTTGTCGACGGTGGCTCCACGGACGGGACGGTTGACGAGATCAAGCGCGCGGTCGCGACGGCTCCGGTTCCAATCCGCCTCATTGAGGCGCCGGGCGCCAATATTTCGGAGGGGCGGAACATCGCGATCGACGCTGCGAGTCACGAGCTGATCGCCGTCACCGACGCCGGAACGAATCCCCAGCCTGTCTGGCTCGAGAGGCTGGTCGCTCCGCTGGAGCGAGACCCCGAGCTCGCCGTGTCATCGGGCTTCTTCCTGCCGGGGGGATCCGGATGGCGGCAGCGGGCCCTCGCCATCGCGATCACACCGCAACGCGAGGAGATCGATCCGGAAGCATTCCTGCCGTCGAGTCGCTCGGTGGCATTCCGACGAACTTGGTGGAGCCGCGTCGCGGGCTATCCAGAGTGGCTGCGGCACTGCGAGGACCTTGTCTTCG
>JBAVGD010000312.1:0-7327 GCA_049684635.1 Solirubrobacterales bacterium
GATCGCCGCCGCCTCGCTTGCGGTCCGCAGCGACGGCTTCATCCACTACTACCTAAGCGGAAGCACCGACGCCCACCTTCGCGATTCGCCGATGAAGAACGTCGTAGCGACGCTGATCGAGTTTGCCTCCGAGCAGAGCCTGCCGCTGAACCTCGGCGGCGGCATCTCCGCCGGCGACCGGCTGGAGGAGTTCAAGCGCGGCTTCTCCAATCGCGATGAGCCCTGGCTCACCTCGGAGATCGTCTGCGACCCAGAGGCCTACACGCAACTCTCTGTCGATCGCGCCGCAGCCGGCTTCTTCCCCCTCTACCGAGCGCCGCGCTAGCAAGCGCTTCTTCAGGTCAGACTCAAACCCGTCTAGCGCCCCAGACAGCGGCGAAACCTGCTCAGCGGCTGCGGCCGAGCCCGATCAGGATGCCCACTCTCTTTGCCACTGTTTCCACCGCGTCCGGAGAAGTCCGGCCCAACCTTCTCCGCAGGCGGCTCATCGAGAGGGTGCGGACCATCTCGGGCATCACGAAGCTGACCCTGTCCAGCCCCCCTTCCGGCGGATCGATTCGGATGTGCAGCTCGTTGCCGCGATCCGTCGTGGTCAGGGGCGCCGCGATGACGAGCTCTGCGGCAGAGCGATTCATCGGGTCGATCGAGATGACGAGAAACGGCCGCCGACCCCCTTGCTCGTGTCCCACGACCGGATCCGGGTCGGCTAGATAGACCTCTCCGCGTTCGATTGGCGGCTTATCGATCCGCATCAGGCCACCCGTCGGGGAGCTCCAACCAGGGCTTCATCTCCTCGTGAATCTCGTCGCCGTGCTCGCGATACGACTGATCCATCGAGGCAAGCAGCCTCTGCTCCTCGACAAGGTCCACGGCCGTGTCAAGCAAGTCGACCACGCTCGTTCCGGCCAACTCGGCCTCTTGTGCCAGGCGGCGCTGCGTGCTCCGCCTCACCCGAATCGTCGTTGTCTTGACCATGGCCATATATGGAGTCTACAAAAACGTCTACACCGTCAGGCAACTCTTTCATGGCCCAACCACAAGGCTCCACGCCTGGGGTAGCCTCGAACCGCCGTGAGCCAGACAGGAGCAAGCGCGTGAGGCATCCGGGGAAGACGCCGGCGTTCCGCGGCCCGGACGGCCAGGTCGTACCCGGCAGCATCGCTGAGATCGCGTACCACCGGCTCGGTGGCCTCGAACAATGGGTGATGATTCGGGGCGAGGCCATCGCCAACCCACCCTTAATCCTGCTGCACGGTGGGCCAGGGTTTAGCGAGACGGGTTTCTTCCGTCACTTCAATGCGCCGCTCGAGAAGAGCTTCACGGTCGTGTACTGGGATCAGCGCGGCGCCGGCAAGTCGTTCGACCGCGACATCCCCCGATCGTCGATGACGGTCGAGCAGTTCATCTCCGACCTCGACGAGCTGGTCGGCGTCGTGTGCAACCGCCTCGGTAAGACGAAGGTGGCGATCCTCGGGCACTCCTGGGGCTCTGCCCTCGGGGTCCTCTACGCTACGCGCTTCCCCGAAAAGGTCGCGGCATACGTCGGCAGCGGGCAGATTGGCGACTGGGCGGCGGGCGAGTCGGCTACGTACGCGTGGGCGCTCGCCGAAGCGGAGCGACGCGGAAAGCACAGAGCAGTCAAGAAGCTGCGCGCGATCGGCCCGCCGCCGCATAGCGCCAAGGACCTCTTTACCCAGCGAACCTGGCTCTCGCGGCTCGAAGGCCGAATGGGCGCGAGGGCGATGTGGGATTTGGGACGAGTTGTGCTCGGCGGTACGGAGTCCTCGATCTTCGATCTACCCGGCTCCTTGCGTGGCTTCCGGTTCTCGATCGGATCGATGTGGCCCGAAGTCACGCGCCTGAACCTGATCGAGCTGGCGCCCTCGTTGCAGATGCCGGTGTTCTTCTTGCTCGGACGACAGGATCACTGGGTTCCTGCGGAGATCAGCGGCGCCTATGTAGACGCACTCACCGCGCCCTCGAAGGACCTGATCTGGTTCGAGCAATCGGGCCACGAGCCGTTCGTCGACGAGCCGCACAAGTTCAACGCCGCAATGGCAGAGCTGGTTCGGCCAGCTTTGCGCATTGGAGAAGCGCGGTAATACCCCGGCGGCACCGGACCGCCTGCGTCGGCGCTCTACTCAAGCGGCGCCTCGAGCGCGTCCCAGTCGGCCTGGCTGACGAACTTGGTCAGCTTCGTTCCCTCGTTCTCGGCGCGCAGGGCGTAGCGGACGCTGGTCTTCCCGTCCTTGCCCTCGCGCTCATAGGTCGTCTTGCGCACCCCCGACTCCGGGATGCTGACCTTCTCCCTCAGCTTCACGTCATAAAACTCGATCGCCATCGGGCCTCTCCTCTCCTGCCGGGCTTCGCTCGGCTCTCTTGGCTGCCATTCACCCACACTGTCCCGCCTGCGCGTCTACAGTGGCGACCGGGGCCTGCTTTTTCCCCGCAGTTTGCGGAGTCAAACCCAGGGGGACCTAGCGCTTCGCGGTGCCCGGCGCTAACTTGCCGCCTGCGACTGGGAGAGGCTGGCCCTGCGGAAGCCAAGCGGGGCCGTCTCGAAGGTGGCGCGAGAAGCTTCTATGCGCGAAGGCTACGCGCAAGGCAGGCGACGAGCGTCATCCCCGGTCGCTTTTTCGTCTGGCCGGTGCGGGCTGCGGTACTTCCAAGCCCGGAAGCGGCAAGCTGAGCCGACCAAGCCCGGAAACCGCACGCAGGGATTACTTGCGGACGCGGAATCGGAGGATGGAGACGGTGCCCGACCGCGTGGTGCTGATCGGTTCCAGGTCGATCCGGGGGAGGCTCGGGGGCGAGAAGCGGATGCCGTCGCCGAGCAGCACCGGCAGTACATACACCAGGATCTCGTCGACAAGGCCCCGCTGCAGGCACTGGGCGGCCACGTCGGCGCCGAGGATCTCCAGGCTCTTTCCTCCCGCGGCGCCGCGCGCCGTGGCGACCGCTTCCCCGATGTCACCGGTGAGGTACGTGATGTCGGGATCCGGTGGCTCCGGCGGCCGATGGGTGAGGACGAACACGGGTCCGGAAAAGGGGTAGTCGACGCTGCCCGGCTTCTCGGCCTTCATCCTGTCGCCGACGTCGGCGGTCCGCCGGCCGACGAGCATCGCACCGGTGGCCGCCGCGATCTCGTGGAACTCGTCCGGCCCGACGAAGTCGGCGAGCTGGCGACCAGCGCCCCAGTCCATCACATGGCCGCCAGCGGCGATGAAGCCGTCGAGCGACATACACCTGTTCACGACGACCTTGCTGTGTCCGGTGCTCGTATCGTTCATCCCGTCCCTCGCCGCGACAGCTTAAGCGGGCGCACACGACAGAAGGCAGCGGGCTATCGCTTTCTCGCCAAGCCAGGACCGGCCGCTCTGCTTCTGCTCTATCGCGGAAGCGACACGGCAGGACGCGGGCCGCAGCACTGCTGCTGCTCGTCCATTGCGGGCGCGCGCTAGGCGAGCGGGGGGCACTCGCATGCACGCAAGAACAGACGTCTCAATGGAGCGGGCCCGCCGCAAACACCCCCATGCGCGTCCCTGTAGGAACCGACGACCTGATCCTGATGAAACCGCCAGCGGGTTGACAGCTCCCTGCCCTGGTGCTTAGATAATCGACTAAGTCGAATGACTAAGGAGCTTGCAACCGCGGATGTGGAGGTCGGGGACGGCCGGCCCTCGATCAGGGAGGCCAACGTCGAGGCCTTCCTCGACGCCGCCGAGCGGCTGCTGGTCAGGGAGGGCGCGGCGGGGATCTCGACCCGGCAGCTCGCCCGCGAGGCGGGGCAGAACCACGGCCTCGTCCACTACTACTTCGGCTCGGTTGACGAGCTGTTGCTGCAGGCCCTGGAGCGGTTCACGGGCCGCGTCCTGGACCGCCAGCGGGCGATGTACGGAACCGACGCGCCCTTCGCCGAGAAGTGGCGTACCGCGGTCGGCTTCATCGAGGAGGACCTGGCGGCGGGTTATCCCAAGGTCTGGGCGGAGCTCGAGGCGCTCGCGATGAACAAGCCCGAGATGCGCGAGCGGCTGCATGACGTCAACTACAGCTGGCGCACGCTACTGCGCGATGCACTCGCCGAGGCGATCGAGGAGTACGGCCTCGACAGCACCAGCTTCTCGGCGGAGGCTTGGGCGGCCCTGGTCATGCAGTTCAACAAGGGACTGATGCAAGAGCGGCTGCTCGGCTTTGACCGCGGTCACGCCGAGTTGCTGGCGTCGATCGACAGCTGGCTCTCCTCGCTCGAGGAGAAAAGGGCATGAAAGACATGACAAATCGATCCGAGGAGATCCACCATGGCAACCGTTGAGGAGTCCGTCGAGGTCGACGGCCAGAAGCTCGAGCAGTTCGTCTTCCGCGCCGTCGACGAGGTCGGCGCGACCCTCAACGCGGCCTTGGTCGTGATGGGGGACAAACTCGGTCTGTACCGCGCCCTCGCGGGCGCCGGGGGGCTAACGCCTGAGGAGCTCGCGCGACGGACCGCGGTGAGCGAGCGCTACGTCCGAGAGTGGCTGAACGCGCAGGCTGCGGGCGGCTACGTGGAGTACGAGCCAATGGGCGGTACCTATTCGCTTCCGCCGGAGCAGACGGTCGCCTTGACCGATGAGTCGAGCCCCGCGTTTCTCCCGGGCTTCTTTCAGATTGCGCTCGGCACGGTGATCGACTCGCCTCGGATCACGGAGGCAGCGCGCAGCGGTGAGGGCGTCGGCTGGCATGAGCACAACCACGACGTGTTCGAGGGCTGCGAGCGCTTCTTCCGACCCGGCTACAACGCGAACCTCGTTCCGTCGTGGCTGCCGGCGCTCGATGGAGTCGTCGAGAAGCTCCAGGCCGGAGGCAAGGTCGCGGACATCGGCTGCGGCCACGGCTCCTCGACGATCCTGATGGCGCAGGCGTTTCCCAAGGCGACGTTCGTCGGCTCTGACTATCACGAGGGCTCGATCGAGACCGCCCGCAGCCGGGCGCAGAGCGCGGGGGTCGCGGATCGCGTGCGCTTCGAGACGGCCACTGCCGCCTCCGACCACGGCGAGGGCTATGACCTGGTGACGATGTTCGACTGCCTGCACGACATGGGCGACCCGGTTGGCGCTGCCCGGCAGGTCCACGAGACTCTCGCTGCGGACGGGACGTGGATGATCGTCGAGCCGATGGCCGGCGACAGCGTCGAGGACAACCTCAATCCGGTCGGCCGCGCGTTCTACGGCTTCTCGACGTTCCTCTGCACGCCGGCGTCGCTGTCGCAGGAGGTCGGGCTCGCGCTCGGCGCTCAGGCCGGCGAAGCGAGGATCGGCGAGGTCGTTGCAGGGGGAGGGTTTACTCGCTTCCGGCGCGCAGCTGAGACGCCCTTCAACCTGGTGTTCGAAGCACGGCCATGAGCACTGCGATCGACGAGGAGGGAACGGCAGTCGCACCTGTGCCGGCCGGGGCATCGACCGGTCGCGACGGTGAGCAGAGCCGCGCCCGCTACCCGGACACCGAGGGCTTCGTCGAGCGCGGCGGGCAAAGGCTCTTCTACGAGGTCTACGGCGAGGGCGAGGAGACGATCTTCCTACTGCCGACCTGGTCGCTGGTTCACTCGCGCCACTGGAAGATGCAGATCCCCTACTTCGCGCGCCACTTCCGGGTGCTGACGATGGACGGGCTCGGCAACGGCCGCTCCGATCGCTGCCGCGACCCGCAGCGCTACGGACCCGCAGAGTTCGCGCGCGACTGCCTCGCTGTGATGGACGCGACCGGGACTGAGCGGGCGGTGGTGGTGAGCCTCTCGCGTGGCGCGCAGTACCAGCTCGAGCTGGCGCGGCTTGCCCCCGAGCGGGTGGCCGGTGCTGTGTTCATCGGTCCGTTGTTTCCCTACACCCCGTCGCACCAGTCGGTCCTGACTCACCCGCTGTCCCTCTCCCTCTTTCGGCGGCCCGCGCCCGTCTACCGCTGGTGGGGACACTTCAACGCCGTCCACTGGCGCGAGGACTACCCCAAGTTCGCGGAGTGGTTCATCTCGCGTTGCTTCCCGGAGCCGCATTCGACCAAGGCCATCGAGGACGGGGTGGGATGGGCGCTTGACACCGACCCCGAGACGCTGATCGCCACGGCGCTTGGTGAGCAGCAGCATGGCCGGCGCACCGTGCGCGGGCTGGCGCGGAATCTGGACTGTCCGGTCCTCGTGGTCTCCGGCGACCGCGACAAGATCACGCCGCCACGAGACGCCCGGGCTTTGGCCCGCCTCACCGGCGGGAAGCTCGAGGCGGTCGAGGATGCCGGCCACTTCCTGCACGCGCGCAAACCGGTCCAGTTCAACCTGGCGCTGCGCGACTTCTCCGAGGACGCCTTCGGGCGGCGACGCACGCCGCGCGACCCCACCGTCTACCGGCCCGACGGTCGTCCCCGCGCCCTCTACATCTCCTCGCCGATCGGCCTCGGCCACGCACAGCGCGACCTGGCGATCGCCCGCGAGCTGCGCCAACTGAACCCCGACCTGCAGATCGATTGGCTTGCCCAGGACCCCGTCACCCGGGTGCTGGAGACCGAGGGCGAGCGCATCCACCCGGCCAGCGCCCACCTGGCCAACGAGTCGCGCCACATCGAGTCGGAGTCCGCCGAGCACGACCTGCACTGCTTCCACGCCTTGCGGCGCATGGACGAGATCCTCGCCGCCAACTTCATGCTCTTCCACGACGTCGTGCGCGACGAGCGCTACGACCTCTGGATCGGCGACGAGGCCTGGGAGCTGGACTACTACCTGCACGAGAACCCGCGCGAGAAGCGGGTCCCCTTCGCCTGGCTGACCGACTTCGTCGGCTTCTTGCCGATGGAGGACGGGGGCTCGCGGGAGGCTTACGTGACCGCCGACTACAACGCTGACATGGTCGACCACATCGACCACCACCCAGAGGTTCGCGACATGGCCTTGTTCGTGGGCAATCCCGACGACATCGTCCCCGAGCGACTTGGGCCGCAGCTGCCGATGATCCGCGACTGGACCGAACGCAACTTCGACTTCACCGGCTACGTGACCGGTTTCGACCCCGCCGACCTCGGCGACCGCACCAAGTTGCGCGCCGAGCTGGGCTACGGCGACGACGAGCGCGTCTGCGTCGTCACCGTCGGTGAGTCGGGCGTGGGCGCCGACCTCCTGCGGCGGGTGATCGCCGCCTTCCCAGCTGCAAAGGAGCGGGTCCCGGAGCTGCGCATGATCGTTGTCGCCGGCCCCCGCATCGATCCCGGGTCGCTCCCCTCTCACGCCGGGCTGGAGGTGGTTCCCTATGTGCACAACCTCTACCGGCACCTGGCCGCCTGCGATCTGGCGGTGGTGCAGGGCGGCCTGACC